>JAPLUR010000050.1 GCA_026397505.1 Candidatus Zixiibacteriota bacterium | reverse complement strand
CAGCAACAGCAGCCGGACCAGAAGCAGAATCAACAGAAACCGCAGCAGATGGACAAGAACGAAATGTCCAAAGAGGATGCCGAACGGATATTGAATGCTCTTAAGGATGACGAGAAGGATTTGCAGAAAGATGTCCGCCGGATGGAGGGCCCGGCCGTCTATGAGGGGAACGACTGGTGATGATGCTGAAGAAGATGTTGATATTATCCTTTCTATTGCTGCCGATGGCGGCCGCCGCGCAGGATGATATAACCATTCAGATTTCTCTTGATCGCGATACGATAAATATCGGGGAACAGGCCTCGTTGACCGTGACCGTTTCCGGTTCGCAAAGGAATCTGCCTGCGCCGGAATTGCCCAACCTTTCCATGTTCAATGTCTATTCGCAGGGAACCTCGACTAATATTTCCATTGTCAACGGCCGCATGGAGACATCTTACTCATATCGCTATCTTCTACAGCCCAAGCGGCAGGGGACTTTCCCCATTCGTCCGGTCTCGCTTGTCTTCAATCAGAAACGGTACACCTCCAACGAATTGGCCGTTACGATTATTGAGTCGGGTGTCAGTACGCCGCCGACATTAAAGCAGGAGGCAACCTCCCAGGAAGGGGAGGGACGGGATCTTTTTTTGACCGCCGAGGTGAACAAAAAGACGGCTTATGTCAATGAACAGATTACACTCACCCTAAAATTTTTTTATGGCGTGCAACTTTACTCCCAGCCGGAGTACAATGCCCCGCAAACAACCGATTTCTGGACCGATGTTCTGGATGCCCAGAAATCCTATTATCAAATTGTCAACGGCCGTCGTTACCAGGTTATTGAAATATCATCGGCTCTTTTCCCCACCCGCTCCGGAGAGTTGACGATCGGCCCGGCCATGGTGTCCGCGATGGTCGTGGTCAAAAAGGCGCCCCGGCGAAATGACCCGTTCTCAATGTTCGACGATTTCATTTCTCAGGGGGAATCACGCAGTGTCCGTTCACGCCCGCTGAAAATAAATGTCCTGCCGCTACCCGAGAATAACAAACCGTCAGATTTTACCGGCACGGTCGGCGATTTTACAATAACCGCTACACCCGATAAAACGGACGTGGATATGAATCAGCCGGTAACGGTAACCTACAAGATAAGCGGCACCGGAAATATAAAGACAATTGCGGAGCCGAATATCGGCGACCTTCAGGAATTCCGCACTTATCGGGCTTCTTCCGATGAAAAAATATCCAAGGCGGGCGGGCTGGTCGGCGGAACAAAAGCTTTTGAGGAGGTATATATTCCCAAGAGGGCCGGTAAGCTGACCATCCCTCCGGTCAAACTTGACTTTTTCAATCCTGCGACAAAGAAATATCAATCAATCGCTGCGGGTTCGATTGAACTCATTGTCAATCCGGCCGCCACCGGCGACTATACCGATGCTCCGCTTCGCGCCGTCGCAGGCCGAGTCGTTGAATCTTCGGCTAAAGACATCCGTTACATCAAGACGGATCCGGCCGTGCTGAGCCAGCGGCGTACGGTCATACTTTTTGCGCCGCTCTATATGATATTGAACGCCATCCCGGTTCTGCTTCTGGCCGCCGTCTGGATTGACAGCCTGCGCAAGGCAAAACTGAACTCTGATGTTAAATATGCCCGCTCCCGGGCGGCCAAAAAAGTGGCCCGGAAACATCTCTCGGCCGCGCGAAAGATGGTCGATGCCGGGATGACGGCTCCCTTCTATGCCGAGCTGAGGCGCGCCGTTTTTACCTATGTGGCCAACAAATTGAATGTCTCGCCGCACGGACTGACCGGTGACCGCCTGCTGGAAATCCTGGGTGAATCGGGCGTCGATGAAGAGTTGACCGCAAAAGCCAGAGAGCTTCTGAATCAGGCCGATTTTGCCCAATATTCATCGGCCGAAGTCTTCCCCGAGCAGATTGCGCAATCCCTGCAAGCCGCCGAAGATCTGCTGATTAAACTGGAGGAGGTGCGGTTTGGCTGATAAATTGTCTCCGATAATTCTGATACTGATGTTGGTACTTTTGGTCGCACCAAAAGTCAACAGTCTCAATACTGATTCTCTTTTTTCTGCGGCGAACCGGGCTTATGACAATAAGGATTTTGCCGCCGCCCTGGATGGATATCAGAAACTGGAGAAAGGCGATTGTGTTTCGGCGCCGCTTTATTACAATATCGGCAACTGCTATTTTCGGCAGGGCAAACTCGGGTATGCTATCCTCTATTATCTGCGAGCCAAACGGCTGAGCCCGCGTGATGACGACATTAACAGTAATCTGACCTACGCCCGCCAGTTCATGCCGACCAGTCTGGAAGGGGTCAGAATCAACCCTGTCACCTCTTTCTTCGATAGACTGGTGGACCCTTTTACACTTGACGGAATGGCCTGGTTTGCCTCATTCGCATTTATCGCCTTCATGCTCTTTTTGAGCGCCCTTCTATACCGGCAATGGCATGGATTCTTAATTAGAACTGCGGGTTACATTCTTCTGGCTCTGGTAATAATATCCTCGGGGCTAACCACTTATAAATACCGTACCGATTATATGATTCCCAAGGGGGTGATTGTGGCCGATGAAGCCCAGGTTTTCAGCGGCCCGGGGGAGGACAATCATCTGGAGTTTGTAGGCGCCTATGGCCTGACATTTAAAATTGAAAAATCGTTTGGTGATTATTACCGGGTTACTTTTGAGAATCAGCGACAGGGGTGGGTCAAGAAATCCAGCGTGGAAGTAATCTGAGGTTCCTGAACATGGTCAGTTTTTGATTGACAGCCCGACTCAATTATCTGTTATTATCCTGTCAGGCGGCCTCTGCCGCTTTAATTTTTGAGGTAAAAGTGGCGTCTATTTTCAAGAAAAAGCACTTCTGGGGTTCCCTTATCGCCATCATCCTGCTGGCCTACTGCCTCAAAGATATTCATCCTGATAGCGTCAGGCTTCTCTCTGAGCGGGTCAATTTTTATTATTTGATACCGGCTCTCCTGATGGAATTCGCCATTAATATATTCAAGGCATGGCGCTGGCGGACTATTGTCGAAAAAACCAGAAAAATCAGCCTCTCACGAATAATCCCGCTTTTTTCGGCCGGACAGGTCATCAATATTATCATGCCGGCGCTGACCGGGCAGGTGGGGCGGCTGCTTCTTTTTGCCAGGAAGGAGGGGATGTCCAAGTCTTATGTTTTTTCAACCATTGTCATCGAAGTTCTGTTTGATTCCATTAGCTTGCTGATTTTCATCTTTCTTCTTTCCCTGGCCTCTTTTGTTCTGCCGCCGCAATATCGTTCCATCGGCTACATAATCGCCATCGCAACTTTGGCCCTGATTGCCCTTTTATATCTAATACTGCATTTCCAGAAACCGATCGGCTATCTGGGTAAAAAAGTGATGCGCGGCCGCTGGCCCGGTTTGTATATAACGCTTAAGAAATTCGCCTATTCTTTCACGCGCGGCATTGAGATGCTCCGTTCCAGTCAATATTTCCTGCGCACCCTGCTTCTTTCCCTGTCCTCATGGGCCTCGCATGCCCTGGTCATTTATTTCCTGTTCAAGTCTTTCGGTTTCGAACTGCCGATCATTTCGGCTATCGTCGTTATGGTGATCAACACCGTCGCCCTAATGGTTCCCATCACGCCCGGGAATGCCGGGACTTTTGAATTGGCGGTGGTCGCCTCACTTCTGGCGTTCAAAATTGTCAAATCGGATGCCGTTCTTTTCGCCTTGGCTCTTCATATCCTGGATTTGATTCCAATTTTTGTCATGGGACTTCTCTTCCTTCGCAGCGAAAAGATGACTCTCAGGGAGATCGAGGCGGAGGGTGAGAAAGAGGAACTCCTGGGGCAGGTGGAAATGTCCGATATGCCGGCTGGGGAAGAAAAATAGAATTATGCCGTTCCTTTTCATGAATACTCCGTCATAATCATTGAACTATCTGTTAATCAAGGAAATGAGCCGCGCCGAACGAGGCTGTCCCGCGAATTTGAAATATCTGTCGGTCTTAAGAAAATCTTGAATCCCTGTTACAAAAGAGGAAACAAATTCTTGACTTCGACGTTAGATTAAATAATTTAGATACCTACCGGTAGGTATTTTGTTATGAGGAAAGAGATTTGAAACAGAGTCCCAAACTCCCCGCCGAAAAAAGACGGGCTCAGCTCATCAGAGCGGCCGGGAATGTCTTTGCTCACAAGGGGTACGCCGGCGCCACCACCGAGGATATTTCCCGGCTGGCGGGCGTGACCAAAGGGGCGCTTTATTTCCATTTCAAGAGCAAAGAGGATATTTTTCTGGAGGTTCTTAAAGAAAAGACGGATAGCTACTTGAAGAAAATCGTCCATTGTCTGGAGACGGAGACCAATATCGAAAAAATGATGGAATATATCATTCGAGTGAATTTTGAAATGACCGAGAAACAGCGATATTTCGCTATTGAGTTCTGGCAGCAGGCGATCAAAGTCCCGAAGGTGACCGATTATGTCGGCCGCATGCATCGTGAGATCATTGGACGCCTAGCCCGTTTTGTAGAAAAAAACAGCCGGTTAGAGCATGAGGACGCGCTGAATATGGTCTGGCTTTTACACGCCCTGGGAGATGGCGTCCTGATTCAAAAATATTGTTACTGTGGAAAAGTCAGTCCAAAAATTATGATCAATCAAATGGTAGAAATGAGTAAACTCTATCTTAGAGAAAAAAGACTTTAGCTTTCGGTAATATTATGACCAAAAAGATTCTGACTACAATCTCGCTGTTTATTGTTTGCTTCGCGATATCCGGGGCCGAGACCGTCTTGACGGTGGATAAGGTTCGAGAGATGGCGCTCGAATCAAACCGCCGGTATCTTTCGGCCAAACAGGAGATCGACCGCTCTGAAGGAAATTACATTTCCGCCCGCTCGGGGGCGATGCCGGAGATTTCGCTCTCAGGGCGATATACGCGCAATCTGACCACGCGGGACCTTTTCTTTGCCGGCGAAAAGATACCGATCAGCTTGAACAATGATTTCAGTCTTTCGCTGAGTCTGGCCCAACCGTTATATGTGGGAGGAAAGGTCGGTGCGGCGCTTCAGATTGCCAAATTTTATAGAGGGTACACTTCCGAAAAATTGGAGGAAGTAAAAGCAAACATTATTTTCGGGGCGGAATCGATGTTCTATTCGGCCGTTCTGGCCGAATCGAGCCGCGACGTCCTTCAGAAAGCCTTTGAGCAACTCAGCTATAATTTGGACGTGGTCGAGAAATACTATAAACAGGGAATGATCTCCGAATATGAGTTGCTTCGCGCCCGGGTGGAAAAATCAAATCTTGAGCCGCAGTTGATTGCTTCCCAATCCGAGGTGAACCTGTCGCAGAAACGGCTTAAATCGTTCCTCGGTCTGCCGCTGGAAGAGGAAATCCGTTTGACTGCCGACATGGGGGATACTTCCCTCACCAGCCTGCCGTCGCTGGACAGTCTGCTGACACAGGCGCTTCACAACCGCCCCGAGGTCAAACAGGCTGATTATCAGAAGCGGGCATACGACAAAGCGGTCAGAATCGCCAAAGGAAACTGGTTATATCCGACCATAGGTGTCGGTGTCAATTACGACCTTTCCGCTTCGTCTGATGATTTTCGTCTTAGTCGGCGGAATACCTCACAAAGTTGGAGCGCTTCATTGATGTTCAGTATCCCGCTCTTCGACGGCGGCCGTACCATCGGTGAGGTGCGCAAGGCCAGGGTAGACTACTATCAGGCGATGCTGACCGAACAGCAGACCTTTGATGATGTCCGGCTTGAGGTGGAGCAGGCTTATGATAACCTGATGACGGCCAAGAAAGCATTGGAGATGCAAAAAGAGACTATCGCTCAGGCGGAGGAGGGGATGCGAATTTCCAATCTGCGCTACCAGTCAGGTATTGGAACACAACTGGAGGTCTTATCCGCGCAAACCGCTCTTACCAATGCCCGCACCAACCTGGCCGGAGCCACTTATAATTTCCGTCTGGCAAAATCGGCACTGAAAAAAGCTGTCAGCTATGAGATAAATTAGAGAGGAATCCCATGAACTTCAATACCATGAAAAATATGACAATCTTGACCGGGCTGGCGCTGTCACTCGTGCTGGCCGCTTGTTCGGGCAATCAGAAAAGCGATTCGGCTTCAACAGAGCAGATCATCTCAGTCAAGGGCGAGCTGGTGACGGCGGTTTCCCGGCAACTCACCAAAACTTTCACCGGCAGTCTTGAAGGTGTAAAGCAGGCCGTCATCCGTGCCAAGATCGCAGAGGCGGTCGAGAAGATACATGCCCGCGAGGGAGAATATGTGAGAACGAATGATCCGGTTGTCAGTCTGGATCGCTCCGGCCCAACCTCGAGCTATATGCAGGCCTACTCGGTTTATCAGAATGCCGAGAAAAATTTCAACAAGATGAAATACTTGTATGATCAAGGTGCGGTGTCGGAGAGTCAGTTTGACGGCGCCCGTACCGAATATGAAGTGTCCAGGGCTAACTATGAAGCTGCGCTGCAGATGGTGGACCTCAAATCTCCCATCTCCGGAACGGTGACCTCGGTGGATGTCTCGGTTGGGGAATATGTCTCTCCTGGTATGCAGGTGGCCACGGTGGCCAGCATCGAACGGATGCGGATGAAGTTGGGCATTAGCAACGCCGATATCGGATTCTTTCGTGAAGGTCAGGATGTGAAAGTAACGGTGGAAGGGGATTCCACGCTCGTTGGCGAGGGCAAGGTTGTCAATGTTGCCCGTTCGGCCGACCCGGTCACTCGCGCCTTCCAGGCGGAAATAGAAATTGCCAATGAAAGACACCTCTTTAAACCGGGGATGTTTGCCAAAGCCGAACTTGTGACTGCAAAGTATGATAATATTGTGGCCGCACCTGGCCCGGCCATTCTGGGCCTCGAAGGCAAGAACTTCGTCTTTGTCTACAGTAATGGCAAAGCTGTTTATCGTGAAATATTGATGGGGGTAGAATTTGATGGTTATACCGAGATAAAATCGGGCCTCAATGTCGGCGATACCCTCATTACTATCGGGCAGAACTATGTCCGTGACGGCGACAAAGTGAAGCTGGCCCGGTTTGTCGGGGCTGACGGGAAGGAGGTCGAGCTTTGAAATTAGCCGAAGTTGCCATACGACGACCGGTCTTCACCGTCATGATGATCGTCGCCCTGGTTGTCCTGGGATACGCTTCATTCAATTTGATGAGTGTTGACCTGATGCCGAATATCAGTTTTCCGTTTGTAATTGTCTCCACGGTATATCCCGGCGCGGGAGCCGAGGCTGTCGAGACCGAGCTTACCAAGAAGATCGAAGACGCCATTAATCCCATCTCCGGTGTCAAGCATATCACTTCCTACTCGCAGGAGAGTTATTCCTTTGTTTTCGCCGAGTTTGTTCTTGAAAAGGACCCGCAGGTGGCGGCGCAGGAAGTGAGAGAAAAGGTTTCGGCCATACGGGGCGATCTCCCCAAGGAAATTGAGGCGCCAGTCATCGCCCGCTATGATCCCGAAAGTCAGCCGATCATGTCTCTGTCCGTGGCGGGAACACTCCCCCCCCGCGAAATCACGACAATCACAAAAGACGAAATTCAGAAAAGACTTGAATCGATTCCCGGGGTCGGCTCCGTTACTCTCGTGGGTGGATTTGAAAGAGAAATTGATGTCCTGATCGATATCAAGAAGATGGAATCCTATGAGATTTCCGTGGATCAAGTGAAGACGGCTCTTGCCGCAGCCAATTTGGAAATACCCGGCGGGCGTGTCAACGAAGATAATACCGAGTATCTCATTCGTACCATGGGTAAACTGACCCGGGTTTCTCAATTTAATAATATTGTCATCGATAACCCCGATGGCCAGCCGGTCTATCTAAAAGATATTGCCACGATAATTGATGGTGTGCAAGAGCAGCGATCACTGGCCCGGCTGAACGGCCAAACGGCTATTACACTCGATGTCTCCAAACAATCCGGAGCCAATACCGTAGATGTGGCCCGCAATGTCAAAGCAGCGGTCAGCCTCCTGCAAAGGGAATTGCCGCCGGGAATAAATCTGAATATCGTGGTTGACGATTCCAAATATATCGAGGATTCCATTGATGACGTGATGGTCAATATCCTTTATGGCGGCCTGCTGGCGGTGCTGGTCATCTTCCTGTTCCTGGCCGATATCCGTTCTACCATTATTTCCGCCGTCGCCATTCCGGCCTCAATTGTGGCCACTTTCACCTTGATGAACGCGCTCGGCTTCACGCTGAATATTCTCTCTCTTATGGGACTCTCCCTGGCGGTCGGGCTTCTTATCGATGATGCTATTGTTGTTATTGAGAATATTTTCCGGCATCTGGATGAAGGCGAAAAACCTTTTAAGGCGGCTTATAATGCTACCAAAGAAATCGGTCTGGCGGTTATGGCCACCACCTTCTCTATTATGGTCGTCTTCATACCGGTCGCTTTCATGCAGGGCATTGTCGGTCGATTTTTCTATCAGTTTGGCATGACCGTGGCCTTTGCCGTTGCCGTCTCGTTGTTCGTGGCTTTTACGCTGACACCGATGCTTTCCTCCCGTTTCCTCAGGAAGGAAGGAGCCGAAGTTCGGGGTCCAAAATTCATACTCTTCCGTCTCATCTGGAAAATCTATCGGTTAGTGTTAAGAATCATCGCTCCCTGGAATAGATTTTTTAATTATGTCAACGTGCTATATCGGGCAACCCTGCAATGGGCTTTAAAGCACCGTCTGGCCATCGTTGTCATTGCTATTCTGTCCTTTGTTTTTGCACTCTACCTGGGCAAATTCGTTGGCAGCGAATTTATGCCCCAGACCGACGAAGGCAGAGTTATGATTTCGGTCGAAACACCGCCGGGTACCGATCTGAAAGTGACCGCTGATAGAATCGCTCAGGCGGAGGCGTTGATCTCGAAATTTCAGGGAATCGATCTGATATTCACCACCCTCGGTTCCGGTCAGAATCAGGTTAGTGAAGGGCAGATATATATTAAACTGGTAGATAAAAATGAAAGGCCGCTTTCGGCGCGGCAAATGGTGGACAGCCTCCGCAAGGTTGTGACAGCCGCCATTCCCGGAGTGAAATTCGCCTTCGCTACCGAGGCCGATGAAGGTGGTTCTTCCCGTCAGGTGGAACTCTCCATTCGTGGCAACGATCTCAATATTCTCGCCGACCTCAGTAATAAAGTGGAAAATATCTTTCGCAAAACACCCGGTATCGTTGATATTAATAACAACCTGGAAAAGAGCAAACCGGAATTGAAGATTACGGTCGATCGTGATGCCGCCAATGACCTGGGCGTGAATATTTATCTGGTCGCCTCTACCATTCGAAGTCTCGTCGACGGCGAGGTGGTCACCCGCTATAAAGAAGGGGATAAAGAATACGATGTTAGAGTGCGGCTGAAAGAGTCCGATCGCGCCGGCAGCGCGGACATCGATAGAATCCTGATTGCCAGCAATAAGGATGTGGAGGGACGACGTTCCTTCATGGTCCCCCTGTCACATTTCGCCCGGGTCGAAAAAAGCGCTTCGGTCGGCAAATATAATCGATATGATCGGCTGCGTGAGATAAAAGTCGGAGGCAATGTGCTCGAAGGATATTTCCCCGGGACCATGCTTGATAATATCGTGACGGAGACTAAGAAAATAGACCTCCCTCCCGGATACTATATTGGAAAAACCGGTATGGGCGAAATCCAGGAGGAATCGTTCGGATATATTTTCTTTTCATTAATGCTGGCCGTAATTTTCGTTTACCTGTTGCTGGCGTCGCAGTTTGAGTCATTCTTTGATCCCTTTTCCATTATGTTCTCTCTGCCCATGTCCCTGGTCGGAGCCATCGTGGCACTTCTGATTTTCGGAAATTCAATTTCCATCATGTCGCTTATCGGCATTATCATGCTGATGGGTTTGGTGACCAAGAATGCCATTCTGCTCGTTGACTTCATCAAGCAGAATCGCTATCGCGGAATCTCCAGGACTGAGGCCATTTTGATTGCCGGCCCGATTCGTCTCAGGCCGATTTTAATGACGACTTTTGCCATGGTCTTTGGTATGTTTCCTCTGATATTCGCTTTTGGTCCTGGTGCCGAGTTGCGGGCACCTATGGCCCGAGCCGTGGTAGGCGGATTGATCAGTTCGACGTTGCTTACCCTTGTGGTCGTGCCGGTCGTATATACAATTATTGATGACATCGTCGTTTGGTTCACCGGGCGCGAAACCGTCCAGGTTAGAAAGGAAGATTTCACTGATGAAGGAACGGTCGATCAGGCCGGTTAAAGAATTTCGTTATACCGATCTCTTTATCGATTTCCTCGATAAAAAGCCGGCCATAAAGAAATATTTCTTTCGGGATACCGCGAACGAGACGGCTATCCGGATCGATAATCCCCGCGTTGACCGCGGTCTCATGTGTGATATTCTCAAAAGACAGAATATTGCTTTCAAGGCCAAACCGGAAACTTTCTGCACCATCGAGAAACTTCGGCATGAAGATGCTCTCTGTATTTTCGCGGGCCAGCAGGCCGGCCTCTTCGGCGGGCCGCTCCTTACTCTCTATAAAGCGATCGGCATAGTAAATCAGGCGAAACTGCTCGAGCAGGAACTGCATCGACCGGTCGTCCCGATTTTCTGGATTGCCGCCGATGATCATGATTTTGAAGAAATCGACATTGTTTTCTATCTCGATAAACAGGGTGAACTGACTAAGCTCAATTATGGTGTCGCGCCGGAAACGCGTATCCCTTCAGCCGAAATTCTTCTGGACAACGAAGAAGCCTACCATGCGCTCGCTGACAGCGCCCGTGCCGCCTATGGCAGCACCGGGTTCAGCGAGAATCTGCTCGGCCGCCTCTTTGATGCTTATTCGCTCAATTCTAACATGGTCGAGGCGTTTGGCAAATTTCTGCTCGATACCCTTCCCGATATGGGACTAATTGTTTTTTCTCCCGCCGATAAAGAAGTAAAAACGATCTCCAAAGGATTTTTCAAGCGGCTGGCTGAGGGTTTCTTCAATCTGAAAGAGCTTCTTGAAGAGACCGAGCGAAATCTCGCGGCTGATGGATATCATATTCAGGCCGAGAAAAGAGAATCGGCCGTGCATCTCTTTTTTCACGCCCCGGAGCGAATCGCGATTCATTTTAAGGATGACAGCTTTGTGGTCGGCGAAAAAACTCTGGGCATCAGCGGATTGCTCGATTTGATTGAGAAGAATCCGGAAAAGTTCTCGCCCGATGTCCTCACCCGTCCGCTCTGGCAGTCTTATCTTTTCCCGGTGGTGGCGCAGGCCGGCGGGCCATCTGAAATCGCTTACTTTGCACAAATAGGAAAACTCTTCGAACCGTTCAATCTGGTGCAGCCATACTATTATTTTCGCCCCGCGCTGACTATCGTAGAAAAGCGGCACGAGGATTTTCTTGAGAAATTCGACCTGAAGCTTGTTGACCTCACCGGCGACGTGGAGGAATTAATCAACCGCGTGACCGCACGTTCATTCCCGAAAGAGATGGAGGCGCAAATCGCCTCTTTTCGGGCGCGGTTCGAGGATGCCTATAATGAATTATTCAGCTCGGTGCGGCAATTTGATGAAACGCTGGAACCGCTGGGGAAACAGACCTACGGCAAGATCGATTTCGCGATTAATGCCTTTGAGAAAAAAATATATGACCATCACAAAAGGAAGATGGAATCGACCCGAAACCAGATTTATAGACTGTCAACCGCACTCTTCCCAAATCGAAATCTCCAGGAGCGCTCCTTGAATATAAATTATTATATTTCCAAGTATGGTTTCGGCATTGTTGATTTCATTGTCGGGAGCATTGAGACCGGAAACGACGAACATCAGATGATCTATATCTCGGAATTCGAGGCTTGATATGAATATCGGTATAACCTGTTATCCGGTGGCTGGCGGTTCCGGCATTGTGGCCACCGAGCTGGGGCAGCAGCTGGCCATGCGGGGACACCAGGTTCATTTTATCAGTTACGCTCTGCCGTTTCGTCTGGACAAGTACCAGCAGAATCTTTTTTTCCACGGCGTCGAGACGACCGCTTATCCGCTCTTTAAACATCCGCCGTACACCCTGTCGCTGGCAGCCAAAATGGCCGAGGTGGTCTGTCAGTTCAATCTGGAAATATTGCATGTGCACTACGCCGTTCCACATGCCACTTCCGCCTTTCTGGCCAAGCAACTCATCACCTGCAAAATTCCCAAAATCATAACCACTTTGCACGGCACCGATATAACTCTGGTGGGCGCCGATCCGTCCTACTACGATATCACCCGCTTCTCCATCAAGGCTTCCGATGGTATCACCGCCGTCTCCTCTTATCTGGCCGATGAGACCGAGCAGGTTTTCAAAATCGGGAAAGAGATAAAAGTCATCCATAATTTTTTCGATGTTGGCCGTTTCAACCCGGAGAGCCAGGAGTGCAAACGACGCTCTTTCGCCAACGAAGGGGAATTTGTTATCTCCCATATCTCCAATTTCCGCCCGGTCAAAAGGATTATTGATGTCATTGATATTTTTGATAAAATTTCCCGGCAGCTTCCGGCTAAATTGCTTCTTATCGGCGAGGGGCCCGATGCCATCCTGGCGCGAAGGCAGGTAAACAAGAAAAATCTCAATGACAAGGTGGTCTTTCTTGGCAATCAAGATAGAGTAGAGGCAATCCTGCCGCTGTCGGACCTGTTCCTTCTCCCTTCGGAAGAGGAATCTTTCGGTCTGGCCGCGCTCGAGGCGCTCGCCTGCGGCGTGCCGGTGATCGGCACTTCCGGGACAGGGCTGGTTGAGGTAGTCGATGAGGGTGTCAATGGCTACTTGTTCCCGGTCGGAGACACCACCGCCATGGCCAACGCCGCCGTAGAATTGCTCTCCAATGGAAATATGTTGACTCAATTCAAGCTCGATGCCCGCAAGCTGGCGCTCGAACGATTCAGTTCGGACAAAATTGTTCCACAGTACGAAGCTTATTACCAACAGGTGCTCGATGGCTGAAATTAAACTTGATCTGCTGGCAATAGCCGCGCATCGCGACGATATCGAAATTACCTGCGGCGGCACGATGATCAAGCTGGCCGATAAGGGGAAGAGAGTCGGCATCCTTGACCTGACCGAAGGGGAGATGGGCACCAAAGGAACCGCCGCCGACAGGGGCAGGGAAGCCGAAGAGGCCGCGCAAATAATGGGGCTGACATACCGTCACAATCTGCGCCTTCCCGATGCCGGAGTGGAGGTGAACCGCGAGAATAAATTGAAAGTGGCGCAGGTAATCAGAACCCTTCGCCCCGAACTGGTGATATTGCCGTACTGGGTACAGCGCCACCCCGACCATCTGGCCGCCTCGCTTCTGGGATACGATGCCTGCTTTCTGGCGGGATTGCGGAAACTCCCGCTTGAGGGTGAGCCGCACCGCCCGCGCAAAATCATTTATACATCCTCTTTCCGCGATGGGCAACATTCGTTCTTTGTCGATATCACCGGGCAGATGGAGCGGAAACTCAAGGCGGTGGCGGCGTATAAGTCACAATTTGATGGTACTCCTTCCTCGCGGGAAATCTACCGACCGGGGGTCGATATTTTTGAGTATATGACTGTCACGGCACAGCATTATGGTCATATGGTGGGGGTGAAATACGCCGAGGCGTTTGCTATCAAAGAGCAGATCCTCATCGATGACCCCGCCGAAATGCCCGTCCGCTCAATTTAACCGCAATTCCCCCATCTGACATTTCGTTGTTCCGCCGGGGTCTCAGTATTGTAGTATTATAGGTCGCGGTTCCGAGACTCCGCGCCAACGGAGGCGAGAAACCCGACAATTTTATCTTTTCCGCCAGCCCCGCAACTCGAAACCCCTGCGGTTTCGACACTTACAACAATGATATTCCATCCCCATTTCAAAATCCACATCGAATCGATGGTGATTTTGGCGCTCCCCCCTTATATAGAAGGAGTGATTATTTATATGTCTATTAGCCAAAAACAACTCTTGGCCAACCAGGCCAACGCCCAAAAATCAACCGGCCCCAAAACGCCGCTGGGCAAATTCCGCTCCAGCCGCAACGGTCTGAAACATGGCCTCTATTCCAAATTTGACCTCGTCCGGGCCATCCAATTATTACCGGAGAAACATCAACATAAAGTCCTATTATCACTTATTCGCAGCCTCAAGCGCGACATTTCGGGCAAAACCTCCCAGCGGTCGCCCCATTTCACCCCCTTAAAATGAGAACGAACCCAAAATGACGACCCTTCCCAAATCCATCCATTTCATTTACTGTCAATCTGTTACGAGGGGGAAATTGCGTCCGTCGGAAGGGCAAAAAATTCAAAAAGCAAACCCACCAATTGACAATCTATTGGTATATATGGGTTTAAATGAAATAATGATGGCTTCGCTTTTTTCGCTTATTTGCAATCGCTTATTATTCAACAACTTATATTGCCCTTGGCCGCGCCACCCCTGGATGCTGGCTTCCGCCAGCATGACTTCCAAAAGAACTCATTCCATTGAATCTACTCACCCATCAATTAAACCCAATCATTGTCATGCTGGACTTGATTCAGCATCCAGATTAATATTCTTCGTGCCGTGCGGGTCATCAGACCCGCCGGAACACTTCCATGTGAGCAGTCGGTCCTCACACCGACCGCGCGGCGGGTTTGAGAACCCGCCCGCCCACATTACTTTTGGCACAGCCTCTCTACATCTGCCCCGGTGCCCCGTCCGCCGCCGCACTCCACTGGCCGACAAAACTCTCTGGATTCTGGCTTTCGCCAGAATGACAGTGTTAGGAACATTTTTCGGCAAACATCCGCTTCCGCCTTGACTGCCCAGTTATTGTCATGCTGGACTTGATCCAGCATCCAGATTAATACTCTCCGTGCCGTGCGGGTCCCAAGACCCGCCGGAACACCTGAATGTGAGCCAGGTGCCGCCGAATGCCCCATAGCTTGCGGAGGGTTGGCCGGCGGGAGAGAACAAGTAATATTGATTTGAGGGGAGAGATTTATTATAATGGTTTGGAAGCGGATAGGGTCTGGTGGCCCTTGCGGTCTTCAAAACCGTGGGGAGGCGGTTATGCCGTCTCCGGTGGGTTCGATTCCTACCCCTTCCGTTTTTATTTGGGAGAGTGCGGGCCAACCGTGACCGGCGAGGCGCAAGTGTCGAAACCCCCGCTCATTCCGCTTTTCGCGGAATTCGGGGGGAATTTCGACCTTCAGGTAATTGGGCAAGTGGCAGCGGGTCAAAATTGTTGTTGCAAATTAAAGGGGAATTGCTATATAAAAGGGGACAGGGTTTGAGATTTCTTTGAGATTAATATAGTTCTTGGGAGATAGATATTTATGTCCAATGAAGATGAGCTTTTGAAACTGGCCAAAGAGAAGTTTAGCGATTTCTCGCCGGCTGATGAAACGTTCTTTACGGCGGTTGCCAACGGCGAACCGGCAGATTACAGTTCAGAGAAGGAAGAAGATAATGACCCCGCCGGCGGCGACAAATGGGGTGAAGAAAGGGTGCTAAAGGCGGACCGGATTAATTGGCTTTGCGCCGACAGGAAGGCCAAAGAGATGGTGAGCCATAAAGGGATAAGGGTAAATGGGGCACGTATTGAGGGGGAAGTTGATCTTGAAGAAAGTAGGGTGGATTTTAGCTTTCTTTTCTGGAAGTCGCTTTTTGCGGATGATATGAACTTGAGATGTGGGGAAATCCGTGGACTATATTTAGACGGCACGCAGGTTAAATCAATAAATGGTAATGGCCTACGAGTGAAGAGTAATGTTTTTCTGAGAAATGGATTCAAGGCCAATGGACAGATAGGTTTCGTAGGCGCGGAAATCGGCGGAATTCTTGATTGCAGTATGGGCGGATTCACTAATGTGGGCGGGCTTGCATTGACTGCAGATGGAATTATAGTAAAGGGCGACGTCCTTTTACGGGAGGGATTTAAGGCCGAAGGTGGGATTCGCATGTTGGGGGCGGATATAGGCGGTGACTTTGATTGCCGCAAGGGTGCGTTCACAAATGTGCACGGACATGCCTTGAGCGCTGATGGAATCAAGGTAAAGGGTGGGGTCTTTTTAGCGGAGGGTTTTAAGGCGCAGGGAGAGGTTCGCATGCCGATGGCAAATATAGGCAGTGTTCTAAGCTGTATTGAGGGTGAATTTATCAACGAGGGTGGTAAAGCATTAAATGCGGGTGGAATCAAAATCAAGGGTGCCGTCTTTTTTAGAGAGGGTTTTAGGGCAAAGGGTGAAGTTCGCTTTCAGGGGGCAGTTATAGGCGGCGACTTAGACTGCATTGCGGGTGAATTCACGAACGCGGGGCGTAAAGCCTTGAATGTTCAGAATGCGAAAATAGGCGGCAATGTTTTGATGCGTGAAGCCTTCAATCCACAGGGCACTGTTTCTCTTGTATTTGCTCATATTAGCGGCAGCCTTGAATATTTGGATGTGGAATCGCCCGACAAAGCCACGCTTGATTTGCGTTCGGCTAAAGTTGGAACTCTTTATGATAACGAAAACTCATGGCCGGCAAAAGGGAATCTATTAATGGATGGATTCGAGTATGATATTATAGCGGATAAAGCCGAAAAAGATGCCGAAATGCGCCTCAAATGGCTTAGATTACAGCCGGAAGATCAATTTCGCCCACAACCATACGAGCAGTTGGCCAAGGTTCTTGAAAAGATGGGCCATGAAAATGATGCTCGCAAAATACGTATCGCTAAAAATAATGATCGTCTGCGGATTGAGAAAAACAAAATACCGTGGTACGAAAGATATTGGCTAAGGCTTTTGGGGAAATCAATTTCCTATGGATATCGTCCGCTCAAGGCAATTCCCTGGATGACTGGCTTCATTATGCTTGGACTTATTCTGTTCGGTGCCGGTTACGAAGCTGGCGTTTTCAGCCCTTTGTCACCGACCGCCTATATAGCGGACAAGGTCACCGGCGATCAGGTAATTTCGCCTGATTATCCTACATTCAATGTTCTGGCGTACTCATTTAATGAGTTTGTGCCTCTGATCAATCTTCGGCAAGGGAGTTATTGGATGCCCAATGCCAATAAGTGCGGCGAAATTCATTTGTTTGGTAAACTCAAAATACCCATTAGCGGTTCGTTGTTGCGGTATTATCTCTGGGTTCATATTGTCGCTGGATGGGTGCTGACTTCACTGCTTGTGGCTGGACTTTCAGGATTGGTGAGAAAGTAAATGAAAGAAAGTACAAAGAATCGCTGTCCGTGGGGGGAGGGGGATCCGCTGTCGCTTGAGTATCACGACACCGAATGGGGGGTGCCGGTGCATGATGATCGTCTCCTGTTCGAATTCCTTATTCTTGAGGGGGCGCAGGCGGGGCTTTCCTGGCGTACCATTCTCCATCGCCGCGAAAACTATCGCAAAGCATTCGATAATTTCGATCCGAAAAGAGTTGCCCGATATACACCGGCCAGAGTGGAAAAGCTTCTGAAGGACAGCGGCATAATCCGCAATCGGCTGAAAATCAATGCGGCCATTACCAACGCGAAAGCATTTCTGACAGTGCAGAAGGAGTTTGGCAGTTTCGATAAGTTTATCTGGGGTTTTGTCGGCGGCAAGCCGAAAGACAATCGCCTGAAAACATTTAAGGGGCTTCCCGCCGAAACAGAGGAATCGCGGACCATGAGCAAAGAGCTTAAGAAGCGCGGTTTCCGGTTTGTCGGCCCGACCATATGTTATGCTTTCATGCAGGCAGTCGGCCTGGTGAACGATCATCTGGTAAGCTGTTTCCGATACAAAGAGGTGAAATTGTGAGCAAATGGGGCAGGCAGGATAAGGGCGTTCGGTAAGGCGGTCTTGGGCTGCATTATGGGGAGTGCTGAAGAAGTGTATATGCTGGCAATATGCCTCTATCATGACTAATGATGACGCCCGACCTGTCATTCTGGCGAAAGCCAGAATCCAGAAAGTAGTAACTGATTTGCACTTATGTTTCCGCTTTCTGGATCCTGAATCAAGTTCAGGATGACAATTCTTGTATACTCTTGCCTATTGGTATGCTTCTTCTCCCTTTTGCGCCTCTTTCGACACGCCCTATGCTGCGCCCCAATGAAGCCGATATCTTTAAGCCGTTGAAAGTGAATGATCGGTCAGATAGACCGGGCGGCGGTTCTGAGGAACCGCCGATCAGAAACCTGTGGGATAATCTCCAAATAAAAAAACCCCCTGCTTTTGGCAGAGGGCTTTCCCTGAGGAATGAAAGAACGTAAACCAATCAGTGCGACATCCTCAAAAGATGTTCGCCTTATCCGTTGTGGCCAACGGGAATCAAAACTTTTCAACTGATACAACACCTTATTTGTCTGGATTGTTCCGGCAGGACGAGTTTTCTTTTTCAAAATCATCCCCGCCGCCGGTCTCTCGGCAGTTTCCTTGACTTAAAATCCGACTTATGTTATTTTGCGCAATCAAATTAGATGGAGATTTATGAAGATCAATTTTCTTGACCTAAAAGCCCAGTATGATTCGATAAAGACCGAAATAGATGAAGCGATCGGGCAGGTGATCAATTCCTCCAGCTTTGTGCTCGGCCCGGCCGTGGCGCGGTTTGAGGAGGATTTTGCCCGTTTCTGCCGGTGTGGACAGACGGTAGCGGTCAATTCCGGGACTTCGGCGCTCTTTCTTACCATGAAGGGGCTTGATATCGGCCCGGGGGATGAGGTGATCACCGCCGCCAATACATTCATGGCCACAGCCGCGGCGATTATTTATACCGGCGCGACGCCGGTGTTGGTTGACGTCGATCCGGTTACCAGCAATATTGACCTTTCGAAGATTGAGGAAGCTATTACCTCGAAAACAAGGGTTATAATTCCGGTTCATCTTTATGGCTGTATGGTCGATATGGAAAAGCTTAATGTTATTGCCGGGAAACATAATCTGATTGTTATCGAGGATGCCTGCCAGGCGCATGGCGCCGGATTCAAGGGGAAGCCGGCCGGTTCATTCGGGCTGGCCGGATGTTTCTCATTTTATCCGGGGAAAAACCTCGGCGCTTACGGCGAGGGGGGAGCGGTGGTGACCTCGGATATCAAGCTGGCGGCAACCATCCGCAAGCTTCGCGACCACGGCTCCGACCGGAAATATCATCATGACCTGATTGGCTACAACGCCCGGATGGATGGAATTCAGGGGGCAGTCCTGGGGGTCAAACTCAAACACCTTGAAGAATGGAACAAGCAGCGAAACCGGGTGGCGGCCCGATATCGCCGGAACCTAAGAGACCTGCCGGTGGTTCTGCCGGGCGAGTTTCCGGATTGCTATCCGGTCTATCATCTCTTTGTGATCGAAGTTGACGACCGGGATGGACTTCAGAACTTTCTCTCCGAATCGGGCATCCCGACGCTCATACATTATCCGATTCCTATTCATCGTCAGAAAGGTTATCTTGAGGCCGGTTATGCCGCAGGCCATTATCCGATCACCGAGAGATTATCGGGGAGGATTTTATCGCTGCCGATATATCCTGAATTGGCCGACGAGCAGGTCGGTTTTATTTCATCCAAAATAAGGGAATTCCTTGGAAAATAAAGAAACCTATAAACTGCCGATTAAATTTGAGGCGATCGCCTTCATTATTCTGGCGGCGATGTCGCTCTTCCTGCGTCTAAATCAACTTTCGGCCGACCCGCCGGTCGACCTTTCAATCAGCCAGGATGTTTATACCGACCCGGCCCAGTATACATCATATGCCCGAAATATGATTCTTTACGGGAATTTCAATCCGCTTCATGATTTTCGTCTTGTCTTCTTTCTAAAATCGGCCACGACGCTTTTATCTCTGCTGGTTTTCAAGCTGGGGGGAGTAGGGTATCTTCAGGCGAAAATCGTGGGGCTGCTTTTTTCATTCCCAACGCTCATCCTGCTCTATTTTATCGTGCGTAAGGTGGCCGGAAATGTATCGGCGCTCTTTTATCTTATTTTGATATCGATCGATTTTAATCAAATCTTTTACGGCCGTCTTTCTTTTCTGGAAAACAGCATGAACTTCTTCGCCACTCTTGCCGCGGCGCTGCTGATTTTTGGCCGGAAGATATGGGTGGCAATTCTGGCGGGGATATTTTTGGCGGCGGGAATCTTTTTTGGGAAATTGATAGGGCTGGTCTATCTGTTTCCCTTCGGCTGTTACGCGATTTATGAATATTATCACGATTATCGGCCGCAATGGAGGGAATTCCTGAATCGCTATATTCTTTTTGCAGTAGGTTTTCTGGCGGTTGCGGTTTTCTGGTATCTTTTCAGTTATCGGCCGATGTCCCAATCGGTAACCGGATATGTCGAGGAGCAAGCTTTCAGTCTTTATGGGATTCCGGGAGCGTTGAAATCATTTCCCGATTTTATTTATAAATATGTCTCCCTGGGGGTGGTTAGCCGCTTTTTCGAGCGGATGGCCGTTCCGGCGCTTCTGGCCTGGGGATTTATACTGATATTTCTCTACCGGGCCGGGCGAAGCGATAATTGGAAACAGAGACTCTTTGGCATCAATCCCGGCATGCTTTTCATGATGACTCTGGTTCTGGCCGGTTATGGCGCCTTGATGATCTGGAATTATCGGCCGCTTCGCTATCAGACGCTTCTCATCTATCCGGTGTACGGACTGGCGGGAATTTTTCTGGCCAATCTGATTGGTGCGGCAAAATTAGAAGGGAAGACAAGAGGGTATTTCTGGTTTCCGGCAGTTTTTTTGGTTTTTTGTCTTATTCCTCTGTACCAGTTGACCGGGAGCTTCTTTCATTTTTCGGAATTGACCTTTATCATGGAAGATGAGTGGTCGATTCTGCTGATTCTTGGGGCGGTCTTGACCGTCGCCGTCATGCTGCTCAGGAAGTATTTCGCCACCTCGCTTTTCCTGCCTCCGCAACGATTTAAGAACGGGGTAGTGCTGATCGCTGTTATGGCCGCCATTGTGCCCAATGCCGTCAAATATGTAAAATGGTCGTCACTGGCGACTTTCACAACCGTAGCCAACTCGAAGGATCTGGCGCAGATTCTTTCTCCGGAGGCGGTGGTATCGGGTCCCTATGCTGCTGATCTGACTCAGGAGAATATTCTCTTCAATCTCATCCACATGTTCGGTGTCGCCAACGTCGATACCACCTTTTTCCGGCGCTATCCGATCACGCATCTTCTGGTCGATAAGGCAAATGAAGGATATGCCCGGGAGAACTACCCGGAGATATTCAAGAAAGCAGTCATGGTCGCGCACTATTATGTGGGGAGCAAGAATGTCAATGTCTATCGGGTGGCGGGACTCACCGGCAATATCACGGCCGATCAGTATCAGCTTTCGGATTTTGAGGCGGCCATGAGTTATTATCTTCAGGCGAAATCGGACTCCGGCCATATTCATATGAAGCGATTCCAATCCAGATTCCCGGATAATATTGCCGCGAACTTTTTCACCGGGGCGCTTTCTTATGAAATGAAGCTTTATGATGAAGCGGAACGTTTTTACAAACGCGCGATATCTTTTTGCCCGACCGATTTCCACTTGCGTTATAAGCTGGGGGATTTTTATATTAAGATGTATAAAATTACCAATAATGCGGATTATAAGGAGAAGGGAAGAATCGAACTGGAGATGGCCAGGAAACTAAATCCGGTTTCTATGCGCCTGTCGAATCAGATCGACGCCCTTCTGCGAGGGGAGGAAGTCTTAGAAGTTGAGTAATAATACCGTCTCCGTGGTTGTCCCCGCCTTCAATGAGGAAGGGAACATAGCCGAGTTTTGTCGGCTTTTTGACGAAATGACGGCGCAATCAAAGCATCAGTATGAATTGATTTTTATCGATGATGGTTCCGTGGATGGTACTTTTGACGAAATTTTGAAGGCCGCTCAAAAGTATGACTTCATAAAATATGGGCGGCATCCGCGGAATCGCGGTCTGACGGAAGCGCTGGAGACCGGATTTAATATCGCTACCGGAGGGATATATATCTTTTATCCGGCCGACCTGCAGTATCTTCCCGAGGATATTCCGACGCTGGTGGCGCCGATATTCAAAGGGGCGGATGTGGTCACCGGATGGAAACAGGGAAAATATAAAAAGAGAACGGTATCAAAAATATACAACTATTTATCGCGGAAAATATTCGGATTGAAAGTGCATGATCTCAATTCGATCAAGGCTTTCCGGTCCGAGGTGGTGAAGGATATTTTCCTTCGCCGTGACTGGCATCGCTATCTGGTCGTACTGGCGGCCGACAAGGGTCATCGGATCGAGGAAGTCAAAATTCCACTCTATGACAGGCGCTGGGGGAAATCGAAGTTCTCATTCTGGAGAATACCGATCGGTGTCCTGGATATGCTGGCCGTGAAGGCCCAAATTTCTTTTCTCAAGAAACCGCTTCTCTTTTTCGGATTGTTCGGTTCCATTTTCTTCTTTCTGGGCGTATTGATCGGATTAATCGCCATTTATTTTCGGTTTATCCTCAACGAGGGATTTCGTCCGCTATTGTACCTGGTGATACTCATGGTCGGGACCGGCATGGGGCTTTTCATTTTGGGATTTTTAGCCGAGGGATTGGCGGCCCTGAAGGAAGAACTGGGAGCGGTGAGAAGAAAATTGAACGATATCGAGAATGATATAAAGAAATAGCGCCGCCTAGACAGTTGCATGCAATACCAGTTAAAGCGGCTGTTTCAGAAATCGGAGAATTGAGTTGACCAGGAAAAAGGATACCGGAGGCAAACAGATTAGAAAGCCGGAACGGGGCAGTTGGGATCCTGAAACTTATAAGTACTACTTCCCGATTCTGGCTCTGGTGTTGTTTGCGGCCGTGGTTTTACTGTTCGGGGAATTCATCTTTTCGGATCAGATGCTTCACGGCTCGGATACGATCAACGCCGGCATTTTTTTTCGGCATTTCTATGTCGACTATGTCAATACTCACGGCGGGGTGCCGGTATGGAATCCGTATATTTTCGGAGGTCTGCCGTTCATCGATGCTTTCCACGGTGATATTTTCTATCCGTTTTCGATTCTGAAATTCTTCGGCAATTTTTATCGGATGCTGGGGATAAATCTGGTTTTGCATATCTTTCTGGCCGGAATTTTTATGTACTTTACGGCCCGGCAATTCCGGCTTTCACGGGTGGCTTCGACACTATCGGCCGTAGCTTATATGTTCTCGGGCCATCTGGTGTCACTGGTGGCGCCGGGTCATGACGGCAAAATCTTTGTGACGACGCTGTTTCCCCTGACCATTCTATTTCTGGACCGGGCATTCGAACGAAAACCGGTTCTGAATTTTTCTCTTCTGGGTCTGGTGATCGGGATTATCATTCTCAGCCCGCACCCCCAGCTGTCTTATTATGCGCTGTGGGCGATTGCATTTTACGGCGTTTTCAAACTCGTCAATCTTTACCGGCAGTGCCGTTCGGTTACGGCCCTTGTGAAGCCTTCCGGATTATTCGTCGGGGCGATAATAATCGGGCTTCTTATTTCGGCGGTGCAGTTCTATCCCGGATATATCTACACCACCAAGTATTCGCCGCGGGCCGACACGAAGCGGGGCTATGATTGGGCCACTTCATGGTCGATGCATGAGGAAGAGGCCTTTTCGCTGGTCGTGCCGGAATTTGCGGGAAACAACAGCGGGGAGCAGAATTTCTACTGGGGCAAGAATGCTTTCAAGGATAATTCTGAATATGCCGGAGTAATTCCGCTTTTTTTGGCCTTTATCGCCCTGTTTTTCTATCGGCGCAAGGAGGCGATATTTTTCGGCGGGCTGGCGCTCTTTGCTCTCATCTATGCGTTGGGCGGAACGACGCCGATTTTTCGGATATTCTTTTATTTGATTCCCAATGTAAAGTCTCTCCGGGCGCCCAGCACGATAATGTTTATTTTCCTTTTTTCAGTTTCGCTTCTTGCGGGGATGGCGGTACAATATCTTATTGAGCGGGGAAGACAGCTTTCCGCCGTCACCAAAAAAAGACTTACCATATACCTGGCGGCAATTCCGGCCGCTTTTCTGGTTTTCGCCCTGCTGTTTGCCGTGGCCGGGGAATCAATTCTCTCTTTGTACTCATCAATTTTCTATAGCGGGATCCAGACGCCGATACCCGGTCAGGGAGGAATGACGAAATGGCGGCTGGCGTTGATGAACCTTCCCGGTCTTCAGCATGGTATCTGGATTGTGTTTCTCTTTTCAGCGGCCGCCGCCGGCGCTGTCTTGATCTATCTTTACCGCCGAGCGGGAATCATGATGCTGATGGCATTGCCGCTTCTGACCATGGTTGACGGTATCCGATACGACGGCCGCTTTATCAGTACCTATGATTATCGTCAACAGGTAACGCCCGACGAGATGACCAAGTATCTGAAATCGTTGCCTGGAAAATTCCGGGTGTTCAATCTGAACGCCATGCGGCAAGATGATCTGCCGTTTCACGGCATAGAAGTGGTGACGGGCTATCACGGCAACCAGCTTCGCTGGTATGACGAGCTTCTGGGGGGACCGGGTATGACCAATCTGGCCAATCCGAACTTCATAAACATGGTCGGCGCGAAATTTATTCTAGCGCAGGCCGCGACCCAGATACCGCCGAATTATTTCGGTCCAAAACCGCTGACGAAAGAGAAAGATTTCGGCAATCTTGCACTTTATCGGAATGATAATGCTCTTCCCCGCGCATTCCTGGTCAATAGATATGAGGTCATTCCCGATCGTAAAGATATATTTCCGCGAATTCTCTCGGGCCAGAGTGATATGCGGCGGATGGTTTTCCTTGAGGAGAATCCCCCGCTTGCAATAAATTCGGGTGATTCGCTTCTCGCCTCTGCGGAAATGGCGGCTTACAGCGGAGATTCGATAGTGATAAGGGTCAATCCTGCGGCCAATTGTCTGCTGGTACTTGTCGACAATTATTACCCTGCCTGGGAGGTATGGGTTGATGGCGTCAAAACCACGGTACTCCGCGCCGATGGTACTTTCCGGGCGGTGCCGATCAAGGCCGGAGTGAGTCAGGTTATATTTAAGTACAACCGGTCGTTCAACAATCGCGCCCGGATGATTACCATAATAGGCCTCCTGATCGTTGCCGTGGTACTGGGGGGGAATCTGTATAACAATATGAAAGCGAAAAGAAAGACCACCATACCGGTATGAATGACAACAAGCGGACACTCATAATATTTCCGACTTTTAACGAGAAGGAGAATATCGAGGAAATCACTCGGGCCGTGCTCGCGAAAGACGGGAGTATCAATGTTCTCGTGGTTGATGACAGCTCACCGGACGGCACCGGCGAAATCGCCGACCGTATGGCGCGCGAGAATCCCCGGGTGAATGTTCTTCACCGGCGGAAAAAGGAAGGTCTGGGGCGGGCCTATATTGCCGGGTTCAAATGGGGGATAGAGAGGAAATATGACTATATATTCGAGATGGATGCCGATTTCTCGCACGACCCGCAGTATGTGCCCAATTTTCTGAAGGACATCAAAGAGTACGACCTGGTTTTGGGTTCACGTTATATTTCCGGAGTCAATGTTATCAACTGGCCGATGAGCCGATTGCTTCTGTCTTATTTCGCCAATTTTTACACCCGGATTATAACGGGCCTGCCGGTAAGAGATGGGACCGGCGGATTTAAATGTTTCCGCCGCGAAGTCCTGGAAAACATCAACCTCGATGCCATCAAATCCAACGGGTATATTTTTCAGATTGAAGTGTCGATGAGGGTCTGGAAAAAGGGGTTCCGCATCCACGAGATACCGATTGTTTTCTGCGATCGTCAGAAGGGAGCCTCCAAGATGTCCAAGAAAATCGTCCGCGAGGCGATCTGGAGAGTGTGGTATCTACGGCTGATGTCGATTCTGGGCAGATTGAAATAAGTGCCAGCCGTTAATTCCCATATCCTTCTTTCGGCGATTGTAGTGACGTGCAACTCCGCCGAGAATATTACGGCTTCCCTCACCGCCCTGGTGCCGGAAGTTGAGAGCGTCGGGGGCGAGGTTATTATTTATGATAATGGATCTCATGACACGACGGTCAATGGCATCAAGGGGGCCTTTCCCAAAGTGAGGATAATTGAGTCCGCCCGCAATCTCGGTTTCGGAGCGGCGGTCAACGAAGCGGCGGCGGCGGCGCAGGGGAAATATCTTCTTTTTGCCAATCCGGATATGATAATTGACAGGGGCAGTATAAAAATCTTGCTGGCGGCGCTTCGGAATTCTCCTTCAGCCGGTGCGGTGGTGGCACGTATGCGGCATCCCGATGATCACTTTCAACCGACCTGCCGTCAATTGCCCACGCCGCGAAACATTTTTTTTTCGCGCGGTTCCATCCTGACCGCCGGAGAAGAGACGGCGAGCATGAACAGGCATTACACCCTGGGTGATTTTGATAAGATATCACCGGTTCCCGCCGCCTCGGCCACCTGTATGTTGTTGGAAAGGGAGTTTTTCCTTCACCTGGGGGGATTCGACAGACGATTTTTCCTTTTTATGGAAGATACCGATTTGTGCCTCCGTATCGGGCAGTCGGGCAGGAAAGTGTACTTTGTTCCGCGGGCCGGTGCGGTTCACGACTGGGGGAAGGGAGCCGGCATTTCTTCATGGCGACGCAACTGTTACCAGCATATATCGGTTTGGAAATATTTCCTGAAACAATATCCCAATGGCTTTTCCCTCTTGCTGCTCCCCCTGCTGTTGCTGGTTAATTTCCTACTAAAGTCAATCGGCGGTTTTCGGAGGTCACGGAAAGCATGGTGAGGCAGTTAAAATGAATCCGGCAACGTACTTTTTTGTTTTTCTTTTTTCAACGCTGCTTTCACTGATCCTGGTCAGGGCGGCGATAATAGTATGTCAGAGGTACTCTTTGTATGATTACCCCGGACGGCATAAGAGGCATAAAGAGCCGACTCCGAATCTTGGAGGGACGGCGATATTCATAGTCATCTGGATTGTCATGGCCGGGCTTCTTCTTGTGGAAGTGACCGCCTTTTCCGATATAAAAGGATCGCTGGTGCATATATTCATCGGATCATTCATTGTGCTGCTAACAGGGATTATTGATGATCTGAAAGCTCTGCCGGCCTGGCCCAAACTGGTCGTCCAGGCCCTGGCCGGTGTGATTCTTTATCTGGGTGGGCTTTCCATCAATCTTCTTTCCGTTCCCGGCATCGGCACGATACAGATGGGCTGGCTCAATATCATTATCACCGTGATATGGGTGGTGAGCTTATCCAACGCCATCAATCTTATCGACGGGTTAGACGGGTTGGCGGCAGGCGTCTCGGCAATCGCCGCGGCGACCATGGCCATAATCGGCGTTCTGTTTCAGATCGACTCCGTGGTTCTGATTTCATTGATTCTGCTCGGGGCCTTAATTTCATTCTGGTTCTATAACCGTCATCCGGCCCGGATTTTTCTGGGGGATTGCGGCTCGCTTCTTATCGGATTTTTCTTTGCGGTGATTTCTCTGGTGGTGCCGATCAAGTCTTTTACTGCGGCCGCCTTATTCCTGCCATTACTGGTTCTGGGTGTGCCCCTGACCGAAACCCTGACTTCATTTTTGCGGCGGTTGGCGGCGGGGAAGAATGTGATGAAAGCCGATCGTCGGCATATTTTTCATTACCTCGGGCATGCCGGTTTGTCACAAAAACAGATCGTGGCACTCTTCTACCTGTCGGGGGTCGTCTTCAGTGCTATCTCGTTGACCATGTTCTTCTTCGAACGGACACTGGTTCTGGGGTTTTTGCTCCTTTTTATGGTTGTAATTTTTATATTATATCTTATCTTTATGTCCAAGATTATGAAGGGATAGTCGGGCGCGGGCCCGACGCGTGAGCCTATGCAGGATAAGCAGATCCTCGATTTTGAGAAGCCGATAGCGGAGCTGGAAAAGAAGATATCCGACATGAAGGATTTCGCCTCGGGTAATAATCTCAAACTCGATGGTGAAATCAATTCGCTGCAGGAGAAAATGGAGAAACTCCGGAGCGAAATTTACGCCAAGCTGACCCGCTGGCAGAAAGTACAGCTGGCCCGGCACCCGCGTCGCCCTTACACTCTGGATTATATTGAACTGATGACGACCGATTTCATTGAGATACATGGCGATCGTTATTTCGCCGACGACAAGGCGATGGTCGGCGGATTCGCGCGCATCGATGGCAAACCGGTTATGATTGTCGGGCAGCAGAAGGGGCGCGACACCAAGCAGAAGCTTTTTCGTAATTTCGGCATGGCCAATCCGGAGGGATATCGCAAAGCCCTGAGGTTGTTCAGGCTGGCCGAGAAATTCAATAAACCGATTGTCATTCTAATAGATACTCCCGGTGCCTTTCCCGGCATCGGGGCCGAAGAGCGCGGGCAGGCCGAGGCGATTGCCCGGAATCTGAGAGAAATGTCGATTTTGAAAGTGCCTATTGTTATTGTCATTATCGGCGAGGGAGCATCGGGCGGGGCGCTGGGTATCGGGATCGGCGACAAGATTTATATGCTGGAGTACTCCTGGTACTCGGTGATTTCGCCGGAGGGGTGTGCGGCCATTCTCTGGAGAGACGCCTCCAAAGCGCCCGAGGCGGCCGAAGCGCTCAAATTGGCATCCAATGATCTTCTGGATCTGGGAATAATCGATAAAATTATCCCTGAACCGCCGGGCGGGGCGCATAACAATTTTCAGGCCATGGCGGTTATTCTGAAGGATGAAATCCTGCGGGCTCTGGCAGAACTCGAGGCTCTCCCCATGGATGTCCTGCTTCAAAAAAGGCTGGGGAAATTCCGTCAGATGGGAGTCTATCGGGAGAAGGAGGCATAAGATGCGTTTGTCCGAAGAGGCGCTCAGGATTATAGCCTGTCCCAAATGCAAAGGGACGGTTGTCTATATAAAAGAAATGGAAAAACTCAAATGCGATTCCTGCCGCCTGATGTTCCGGGTGGAGGATGAAATCCCCATATTGCTCCTGGATGAAGCGGAAAATTATTAGGTTGAGGTATTCATATGAAGTTGTCGAAATTTTGCTCGGAAGATTTGATCAATTTTAATCTCAAAGCCCCTGATAAAGATGGGGTGTTAAAAGAACTGGTGGAACATGCGGCCAAATCCAATCTGGTGAAGGATGCGGGCGAACTTCTGCGGGACGTTCGGGAGCGCGAGAACCTGGTGACCACCGGCGTTGGATATGGGGTGGCATTCCCGCATGCCAAAACCAAAGCCACCAAGGGGATCGTGATTGCTTTCGGCCGTTCCGAAAGAGGCATTGAATTTGACGCCATGGATCACAAACCGGCCCATCTATTTTTTCTCATTGCAGCCCCGGAGGATGCCATTGGAGCCCATCTTAATGTTATGGCGCGGCTGTCATATATTATGAAATCCGAAGAAAACCGGGCCAAGATGATGAAAGTAACTTCACCGGGTGAACTTCTTCAAATGATTGACTCGGTGGAATAACGCTCGGTGACGCAGGGAGGCGCCTGATATATGACATGGTCTTCGACGGTTTTTCACAGAAATCGTCGTCTCCTCAATTACGGTCTGGCGATTATCCTGCTTCTGCTTGTAACTATCTCGGCTGAGGGGGTGCGCCTTTTTGCGGGCAATCTCTCGGCCACTCTTTTTTACTCTCCCTTTTTTAAATTGAGAAGCAATATTGAGAGCCTTCAGAATGTGGCTGAGGAAAACCGTCTCCTCAAAAACCAGCTGGCGCAGGCGTCGCTCATGATCAGCAACCTGACCGAGGCGAGACGCGAAAACCAGCGATT
Organism: Candidatus Zixiibacteriota bacterium; assembly: GCA_026397505.1. NCBI lineage: Bacteria > Pseudomonadati > Candidatus Zixiibacteriota > Candidatus Zixiibacteriota bacterium. The sequence continues at coordinate 19,444 of JAPLUR010000050.1, read as the reverse complement.
GCGCGACTTTATCGGTTTTGAGCCTCCCCCCAGTTTTCGTCTGATTCCGGCGAAAATATTCTCGCTGATGCAGCATTTCTATCCTATCGCCGCTGTCATTAATAAAGGGAGTGAGGATGGTATCACAGTCAATCTGCCGGTAGTCAATCGGTACGGACTGGTCGGCAAGATAAAGGAAGTCATGTCGCACACCGCGACGGTGCAACTGCTGACGGATCCGGGGAATGCGGTTTCCGGGCGGGTGGCCGAAAGCCGTCAAATCGGCGTGGTCAAATTCTCGCCGGAACAGGGGATGATGTTTGATAATCTCCCGGGCGACGCCGAGATAAAGAAAGGTGACCTGATTATATCCTCCGGTCTGGGGGGAATTTATCCGGTTGGGCTGGCCGTGGCCGTGGTTGATTCGGTCTATCCGAATGTGGGCGACATTCTCAAAGCCGTCCGACTTAAACCGACGGTCGATTTTTCCGAAATTGATGAACTGTATGTGCTTGTGAGATAGGCAAATATGAGAATCATACTGTACATATTTTATCTCTACCTTCTGGCTTTCTACAACACTATTCTCGGTGATATGATTTCCATTTATGGTATCACCATCGATCTCGCCGGGTTGTTGGTGATACTGATTGCCATCTATCGGGGAGAAACGACTGCTCTCTGGTTTGCGATCGGCACGGCGGTTATTGCTTCGACCCAGCGCCTTGACCTGATGCCATGGGAGATTTTCAGCCTGTGCGCCATAACCGTCATTGCCAAGCAGATCAGTACCCGCATAAACCTCGATTCCATTCCCTCCCGGCTGATTATCATTGTCTCCTTGTTGTTGGTGCACAATATTGTGATTACACTGGCCATTTCCAGCGATGAGTTTGTCTATGTACTCTACCGCTATATACTGCCCGGTGCGGGATATACTTTGCTTTTGGGCTGGCTGCTTCTGCTTTTCGGCGACGGTCTTATTTCGGTGCGCAAAGTAAAGGTTTTGTCTTGAAATGCAACGCCACTATATCGACAAGGAGTTGAGAGGGCATGTTGCCGGAGTGATCGGACTTCTGGCGATTCTGGTGATTTTCTGCGGCCTTTCTTATCACCAAGTCATAAGGCATCAGACTTTTCTGAAACAATCGGAAAATAATCGCATCCGTATCCGACCCATAATCCCCAAGCGGGGGGTGGTTTATGACCGCAAGCTTAATATGATCGCCGACAACCGGCTGTCCTTTACCGTTTCGCTGATACCCTGCGAGACTGTCAAGGGGGTAACTATTCCGCGTTTGAGCAATCTTCTCGGCGTCGATACCATGGAGATCAAGAATAAGGCGGCAGCCAACGCCATGGGTGTTTACATTCCGGCCCTCGTCCGTCGGGATCAGGGGATAGAAGTCATCTCGGCCCTGGAAGAAAACAGCGAATTTTATCCGGGGGTGACGTACAGTGTGGAATCGGTTCGCCGCTATATGGAGGGGATTTCTGCGGAGACTTTTATCGGCTATCTGGGTGAGGTGTCGCCCGATGAAGTCGATATGGAATCCCAGTACGGCTACCGCCCGGGGAGATTGATCGGTAAAAAGGGGATTGAAAAAGCTTATGATCGACAACTGCGTGGGCTGGAAGGCACCGATTACATTGAGATATCGGCACGGGGGCAGATTGTCGGCCAGTATGAAGGCAAGGCGAAAATTCCGGCCGTGCCCGGTTCGGATGTGGTCCTTTCCATCGACATGGATCTCCAGCGTTTTATTGTGACCAATTTCGACAGCCTCAATTATTCCGGCGCCGTGGCGGCAATTGACCCGCGCAACGGAGAGGTAATTGCGCTGGCCTCTTTTCCCGATCTCGACCCGAATCTCTTTTCGGGGATCATCCCGGCCGATATCTGGCAGGGGATTATAGCCGATTCGAATCACCCGCTTCTCAATCGCCCTCTGGCGGGAATCTATCCGCCCGGTTCGACGGCCAAACTATTTACCGCCGGCCCCGCCCTTGAGAATGGGCTTATGACCGACGAGACCCTGCTGCGCGGTTGCGGCGGCGGCATGCAATTCGGCAATCGCTATTTCAAATGCTGGTATCCCCAAGGTCATGGACGCCTTGATGTTTATCATGCGGTAGAACAATCGTGCGACGTTTATTTCTATCAGGTCGGCCTGCTTCTCGGAATCGATACCTGGAGCGAATATGCTTTCAAATGCGGGTTTGGCAAGAAGACCGGAATTGATATTGCCGGAGAGCTAAGCGGCATCATTCCCAGCACCGCTTATTATGACCGGGTTTTCGGAAAGCGCGGTTGGACGAAAATTCTGGTGGTCAATCTGGCCATCGGTCAGGGTGAATACACCATCACGCCTCTGCAGCTGGTTCAATACTACTGCGGCCTGGCCAATTTCGGAAAGGTGTACCGGCCCCATCTGGTCAAGGAGATTCGCCACCCCGATGCTACAATCGAAGAAATAGAGCCAACTCTTTCTTTCAGGTTGCCCTTTTCGGAAAAGACTATTACCCAACTCAGGGAAGCGCTAAAATTAGTGGTTCAGGGATCCCGTGGGACCGCCCGTTCTCTGAGAAATAAGAACTATGAGATATCGGGGAAGACGGGCACGGCGCAGAATCCTCACGGACGCGATCATTCCTGGTTTGTGGCTTTTGCTCCGTCGGCAGACCCCAAAATTGCGATTGTCGTCCTGGTCGAAAATGCCGGACACGGCTCCGAAGTGGCCGCTCCGCTGGCCGGCAAAATCATGGACCATTACCTGAATCCCAAGCCGGATTCGGTTTTTGCCAAAAACGGTGATAGTTTGAGGGTGCTGCGATGATGGGGATTGATTTAAGAGAGCTTGATTGGCACCTGCTGGCGCCAGCCATCATTCTTTCCATTATCGGCATTTTTCTTATTTACTCGGCCCAATATGATGCCACAACCGGTTCTTCGCTTGGTTTTTATATCAGACAGTTGATCTGGTTGGTTGTTGCCATTGTGGCCCTGTTTGTGGTTATCCGCATTCCCCTGCGGATTCTGGATGTCATTGCTTATCCATATTATCTATTTGCCCTGCTAATGCTTCTCCTGGTTCTTCTTGTCGGCAGCGCGCGCATGGGCGCATCGCGCTGGTTTGCTCTGGGACCGCTCAGCGTGAGCCCCTCCGATATCGGCAAACTGGCGATATTGATTGCTCTTTCGAGATATTTTGCCTACTCCAAACTGGCGCCGGAATCAAAAAGACGTCTTACGCTTTCCGCTCTAATGACCATAATTCCAGTCCTGCTGATCATGAAACAGCCTGATCTGGGAACTTCACTGGTCTTTGTGGCCCTTCTCCTAAGCCTCTGGTTCTGGTCGGGATTATCGCCTTATTATCTTATACTTATTGTTTCGCCGCTGATATCGTTACTGGCGGCGTTTCACTGGATACCCTGGATCATCTACCTGGCGATCCTTATTTTCTATATTCTTCTGCTGCGTCCCGGCTTGGTTTTTGGATTTTTCACCGTTGTCATAAATCTTGCTTTTGGTGTTTTTACCCCGTTTGTCTGGAATCGTCTGGCCGATTATCAGAAACTGCGCGTGCTCACTTTCCTTGATCCCGGACGCGATCCCCGCGGCGCGGGTTACCAGATTATTCAGTCTAAAATAGCTATCGGCTCCGGGGGATTCCTGGGAAAAGGGTATCTGGGCGGTTCACAAAGTCAGTTGAAATTTCTGCCGGAAAGGCACACCGATTTTATCTTTTCCGTCCTCGGCGAGGAATTTGGTCTTCTGGGAACTACTTTTATCGTTCTCCTTTTCGCGTATCTTTTCTATCACGGGATGAAGATTGCATCCCGGTGCCGCTCCAAGTTTGCTTCGAACCTGGCCTGGGGAGCGCTGACCATTCTATTCTTTCAGTTCTATGTCAATATCGGGATGACTTTCGGTCTTATGCCGGTGACCGGATTGCCCTTGCCCTTTGTCAGCTATGGCGGTTCGTCGCTGGTGCTGGCCTGGTCGCTAATAGGCCTGATTATTCTTGCCGATCGCAACCGAATGGAGTACTAGTTTTCCTGTAGAGTGAAGATGCGCTTGATGAAACTGACAATTTCGATAATGATTGTCCTGCTAATTTTGGAAGGCGAAGCCCGGACGCAGAGTCAATCGCTTACAGAAAAAGCGCCGAAGCATTTAATAGAGCAGGCGAAAAAAATCAATTCGTTGAAACAGACCGGCACCATGCAAATGGCCGGTATGTCGGGCAGCTGCGAAATCTATTTCAAGGCCCCCAACAAGGTTTATGTCGCCATTGATCTGGGAATCATTGAATCGTCTGAGGGGTATGACGGGGTTACAGCCTGGATGAAGGATCAGAACGGTCGGGTGGAGGAAATCACGGGTAATGAAAAGAAACGGATCATCAGCAATACCTACCTGACCGGTCAATCCTATTTCCTGACTGACCGGATGCCCGGCTGGAGCCGTCTCCTGAAGGATACTCTGATGGGTGAGCTGAAATATGGGATTTTTATCGCGCTTCCCGAGGGCGGGGATACTATCCGCCTCTTTCAAAATATGCAGACCCGGAGAATAGAAATCGTTCTTGAATATATTGATGAGATTCCCATTTATACTTATTTATCCGATTTTCGGGTAGTTGACGGAGTCCAAATTCCATTTGCCGGTCGCTCGGAATCCTCCCTGCCACAACTCAACTCGGTGATGCAGTTTTCCGAAATAAACGTCAATATTCCGCTGGATGACACCATATTTCAAATGCCGACGACTCAGCCGGTCGATTACTTCTTCCCGAAGAGTTCCGATTCGGTCATTATTCCAATGAAATATCTGAGAGGGCATATTTTTCTCGAGGCGGAAGTGAAAGGGAAGAAGAACGTCTTTTTCATTCTGGATTCGGGAGCGGGACTGAATGTCATAGAAAGGGGTTTCGCCGGGGAATTGGGGCTGACGATTTCGGGCAATATTTCGGCCAAGGGAGTGGCCGGTTATGAATCGACCGCGGTGGCAGTGCTGGACACTTTGACTCTGAGCGGCGTGCGGCTTTTCGATCAGCGGGTGGCAGTGATTGGTTTGAACGACCTCAGCCTGGAAACTCCCGGCCGGTTGGGCGGGCTTCTGGGATACGACCTTCTGTCGAGATTCCCCGTCCGGATCGATTATAGCCGGGGAGAACTGATTTTTTATAATCCGGAGCGCTTTGTGCCACCCGATTCCCAATATGCGGTGGACCTCGAGTTTATTATGAAAGCCCCTGTGGTGACGGCTGAAATTGATGGGCATTCCGGCAAATTTGTAGTGGATTTGGGGAACGCTCTGGAGTTAATTCTCCATAAGTCATGGGTGGACAAATATAATCTGGAAGCGGGATTTTCCGATATAAAGGAAATGGCCGGCGGTATTGGCGGAATTGGTGGTTCCGCCAGAGCGAGAGCTGCGGTCGGAAACCTTTTCCGTCTGGGCACGGTTGAAGTGAAAAGACCGCGGCTGCTTATCGCGGCGGGGAATTTAGGAGTGTTTCGGTCGACAGAATTGGATGGCAATATTGGAAACCAGATGTTACAGAAATTCTCGATATTGATGGATTATAGCCGGAAGAAACTCTATATATTGCCGGGCAAAGAGTAGAAAGTCGCCGGAATACAGCAGGTATTTGCAGCTTGACATAGAGTCCGGCACTGTTTATATAGAATTCTTATGATTTTTTCGGAAAGTAGGAGAAAATGCGAGTAGGAGTCTTGACTGGCGGTGGTGATTGCCCCGGCCTGAATGCTGTCATACGTGCCATTGTCCGGAAAGGCATTGTTAATTACAACTTTGAGATTATAGGTATTTACCAGGGTTGGAAGGGTCTGATCAAGGAAGGCCTCATTAAGCCTCTGGGGCTTAATGACGTCTCCGGGATTCTTCATCGCGGCGGTACGATTCTTCGCACCTCGCGCACCAATCCTTTCAAAGTGGAAAAGGGAGTGGAACTGATCAAGAAGAATCTTCGGGACAACAAAATTGACGCCCTGATCGCCATTGGCGGCGAGGATACCCTGGGTGTGGCGGGAAGACTTTACGAAGACGGGGTCAAAGTAGTCGGCGTTCCCAAGACCATTGACAATGATGTCATGGGGACAGATCGCACTTTTGGTTTTGACACCGCTGTGAATATTGCGACCGAAGCGATCGACCGGGTTCATACAACGGCCGAGGCTCACAATCGGGTTATGGTGGTGGAAGTTATGGGTCGCCATGCCGGCTGGATCGCGATTGAATCGGGCATTGCGGGCGGGGCCGATATTATACTCATTCCGGAAAAGACAGCCTATGTCTCAGAGGTTTGCGAGCTGATCAAAAAGCGTCACTCCCGGGGCAAGGATTTTTCGATAGTAGTCGTGGCCGAAGGCGCGAGGATTAAGAAGTCGCACCAGACCGATGAAGAAGTCGTTGTTCTTCAGGATATGAAACTTGACGCTTTCGGGCATGTTCGTCTGGGCGGTATCGGCTATCGTCTGGCCGAAATGATTGAGGAAGATACCGGTTATGAGGCAAGAGTGGTCGTCTTAGGATATATTCAAAGGGGCGGTACGCCGACCGCTTTCGACCGGGTTCTGGCTACGCGATTTGGGGTGCACGCAATCGACTATGTGCATCGCGGGGAATTCGGCAAAATGGTGGCTCTTCACGGGACCAAGATTGAGGCGGTCGCGCTCAAGGAAGTTGTCGGCAAGACAAAGACCATTGACCAGGAACTGATTGATACAGCAGAGGTCTTCTTTGGATAAGATTGTCATCCGCCTGACGATAGCCATTTTTATCTTCGGCGCGTTATTTGTCCCTTCGGCTCTTTATGGGGTGGAAGTGACGCCCGAAAGGGCGGCAGCCAAGGGTTTTGCCGGCGGCCGGTTTGGTGTCTGGACCGGGACGACAAATCAGAATGCTCTTGATGCGAATGGCCAGCCGCTGGAATTTGCCAAGAGCAGTCTCTATGCCGAATTCTTTTATTCGCAGCGGGTGGTTCCTTCTCTGGCGGTGGAATTTTCCATTGGAATTTTCAGCCGCGGTGATTTCAAATATCTCGCCAGCGAAGATGTTATGCTGGGTACGGTCAATCTTTATCCGGCTTTTCTTTCAGCCAAGTTCTTTCCTCTGGGGTCGCTTACCAGAACGCCTCTGCAGCCATTTTTTCAGGCGGGCGGGGGGCTGATTTATGCCAGTCAGAGCGCGATCGATTATTATTACGATGTCACCTTTACTCAGGAGAGTAAGACTAGGCTGAGTTATTTTCTCGGTGGGGGGCTGGATTGGCCGGTGGCGGATCAAATCGGTCTCTGTTTCAATTATAAATATATGCCGCTGGAATTCGGTTCCACTATGGCGGGAATCAAAAATTATTCCGGCTGGGAGATTTCTTTCGGGATGGGATACATTTTCAATACGAAAAAATGATGGTGCTATAATACAAGGAGGAGTATAAATGGGAATTAAAGTCGGCATCAATGGATTTGGAAGAATCGGGCGCCTGGTTATGAAAGCGGCCCGCAATTCCAGGTTGGAGATAGTCGGAATTAACGATATTACCGACGCTCCCACTCTGGCTCACCTTCTGAAATATGATTCCATCCACGGCAAATATCCCGGCGAGATCGGTTACGATAACGGGATTCTCATGGTTGACGGGCAGAGAATCAAAGTCACGGCCGAAAAAGACCCCACCAAACTCCCCTGGGGCGAACTGGGTGTCCAGCTGGTGGTCGAATCGACCGGTATCATGAAAGGGAAAGCCGATGCCGGCCGGCATATTACGGCAGGCGCCAAGAAGGTTCTCATATCGGCTCCGGCCAAGGAGCATGACGGGACTTTCGTGATTGGTGTCAATGATAAGGAGTATGACAAGAGCAAGCATGATGTCATATCTATCGGCAGCTGCACGACCAACTGCCTGGCCCCGGTGGTGAAAGTCCTTCTGGACAATTTCGGAATTGAGAAAGGATTTATGACCACCATTCATTCCTATACCAATGATCAGAAGATCCTTGACCTTCCTCATAAAGACTTGCGCCGTGCCCGCGCCGCGGCTCTTTCAATGATACCGACCTCGACCGGCGCCGCCAAGGCCATAGCGGAAGTGCTTCCGGCCATGAAAGGCAAGATGGATGGTATCGCCATTCGCGTCCCTACACCAGACGCATCACTGGTTGACCTGGCGGCGATATTGAGCCGCGAAACAACCAAAGAGGAAGTTAATAAGGTTATGAAAGCGGCTGCTGACGGCCCTATGAAAGGAATTCTCGAATATACCGCCGAACCAGTGGTCTCGGTTGATATTATCGGAAATCCGCACAGCTCCATATTCGATTCCGAATTGACCATGGTCAAGGGATCGTTCGTGAAAGTGTTCTCCTGGTATGACAATGAATGGGGATTCTCCTGCCGTATGGTAGATATGCTGGAGAAAATGCTATAATTTGGGTTGAAAGGCCCGCCGCCGGCGGGCTTTTTGATGGACAGGAGCAAGTATGAACAAATTATCAATAGCCGATATTGATTCACGGGGGAAGAGGGTTCTGGTCAGAGTTGATTTCAATGTTCCGCTCGATAAAAATCAGAATATCACCGATGATCGCCGCATAGTGGAGTCGCTGCCGACGATAAGGAAACTGATGGCCGACGGTGGCCGGGTGATTCTCTGCAGTCATCTGGGGCGTCCCAAAGGAAAGCCGGTTCCGGAAATGTCATTGAAGCCGGTCGCCAGAAAACTGGCCGAACTGATCCGCAAGGAAGTGAAATTTGCTCCCGACTGTATCGGCGAGGAAACGCTCAAAATGGCCAACTCTCTTAAGGATGGGGAAGTCCTGCTTCTGGAGAACCTTCGGTTCCATAATGAAGAGGAGAAGAACGACCCCGGTTTTGCCGGGCAGCTGGCCGCCCTGGGTGATATTTATGTGAACGATGCGTTCGGCTCGGCCCACCGCGCCCATGCCTCAACCGAAGGAGTCACCAAATATATCTCAACCAGTGCCGCCGGATTCCTTATGGAGAAAGAATTGAAGTACCTGGGCGACGCGCTTTCCAGTCCGAAACGTCCATTTGTGGCCATTCTGGGCGGAGCCAAAATTTCCGGGAAGATTGATGTAATCGAAAACCTTCTGGATAAGGTTGATGCTATCCTAATCGGCGGCGGGATGATGTTCACGTTTTACAAGGCGATGAGCAAAAATATCGGCACTTCCCTTCTAGAGGTAGATAAACTTGACCTGGCCCGAGAGCTTCTAACCAAGGCGAAGAATAAAGGGCTGAAAATGCTTCTTCCGGTCGATTGCATTGTGGCCGATGATGCAAATGAAAACGCCATGAGCGCCACTGTTTCGATTGACAGCATTCCGGTCAACATGAAAGGGCTCGATATCGGCCCGGAGACGATCAAGCTTTACCGAAACGAACTGGAGAAGGCCAAAACCGTGGTCTGGAACGGCCCGATGGGGGTGTTCGAGGTGGACAAGTTTGCCCATGGCACCTATGAGGTCGCCGACATTCTGGCCGAGATAACCTCGTAAGGGGCAGTGACCATAGTCGGGGGGGGAGACTCGGCGGCGGCGGTCAGTCGGCGCGGCCTTGATGATAAGCTGACTCATATTTCCACCGGCGGCGGAGCCTCGCTGGAATTTTTGGAAGGGAAGGTTCTCCCCGGCGTGGCGGCTCTCACCGATGCGAAGGTCAAAGTCTGAGTATGCGTTTAAAAATTATCGCCGGCAATTGGAAGATGAACAAGACCAACCCGGAGGCGGCTGAACTGACCCGGGCTCTGGTTAATAGTATCGGCAAGATTGACCGTCCGCGGGTGGTCTTATGTCCTCCCTTCACGGCCTTGAGCGAGATGGCCAAAGTGATAAAGGGGAGTTCTATTTTTCTGGGCGCGCAGAATATCTATTGCCAGGAGTCCGGGGCCTACACCGGAGAGATAGCTCCGGGGATGCTCTTGACAATCGGGGTCGCCTATGTTATTTTGGGACACTCGGAAAGAAGAGAATATTTTTCCGAGACAGATAACATTGTTAATGCCAAGGTGAAATTGGCGTTGAAAACCGGTCTGATACCGATTGTTTGTGTCGGTGAGAAACTGGCCGACCGGGAGAACGGTAAGACCGAGGAGGTTGTCGGCAGTCAGATGGACGGCTCGCTGGATAGCTTGAGCGGTGATGAAATAAAGAAGGTTGCTATTGCCTATGAGCCGGTCTGGGCAATCGGGACCGGCAAAACGGCCACGACGCAGATGGCGCAAGAAGTCCATGTTTTTATCAGGAATACACTGAAAAGGAAATATGGCGAGGCGGCTGAGACGGTTTCGATCTTGTATGGCGGCTCGGTCAATGCCGAAAATGCGGCGAGTCTTTTGAAAGAGGAAGATATGGACGGCGCTCTGGTAGGTGGAGCCAGTCTGAAAGCCGACCAGTTCACGAAAATTGTCAATTCGGTTTAAGGAGGAATAGAAATTGTTTGCAGTAATGGTGATCTTTCACACTCTAGTTTGTGTTCTGCTGGTGATTGTGGTTCTGATGCAATCTTCCAAGGGTGAGGGTTTGGCCGGCGCTTTTGGCGGCGGCGGTTCCGGATTGACCGGGGCGGTCTTCGGAGGGCGCGGCGCGGCCTCATTTCTTTCGAAATCGACAACTATCCTGGCCATTGTTTTCATGGTCAACTGTGGCACTCTGGCCTATGTTTCCAGCAATCGTGCCGGACGCCAGTCCGTGACTTCGTCCGAATCGGCCGTGACCAGAGAGGCGGCCAAGGAGATGGAGCGGCAAACCCAGCAGCAACAGCAGCAGGGATTGCCTGTCGCACCCGGTCAGACCGGTGATCAGACACAGCCGACCGGCACGCAGCCATCAGGCAGCGAAACCGGCCTTCCTCCGGCGACCGAGGGTGGCGGCAAATAGAGGTCTAACTTATAGAAGATTGTTGATCGGGTTCAGTGGGTTGCTGTTAGCTGATTGCTGAATCGGTTCAATTGAGATTGAGAAAAATATCGCGGAAGTGGTGGAATTGGCAGACACACCATCTTGAGGGGGTGGCGCTTAACCGCGTGGGGGTTCAAATCCCCCCTTCCGCATAAGATGACCCCTTAAGTCATTGAGATTTAAGGGGTATTTATTTCAGAAAGGCGGAATTGTCATCTCCAATTTGCTGAATTCATCGTCTTTTTTACAATAGTCCATTTAAGTCCTTGACATTAATGCTGGAAATTTCCAATAATTGCAAAGGAACGCCCAACTTGGTGATGGACAGAGTGGTACCGATAAACAACTATACATAGAATATGAGCAATGAGCCATAACTATATTTATGAATAGAGAACTTGACTTCAGTATTAGGACGGTGCACGAAGCAATTGAAGGCGAGATCAAAAAGGAAGGGCTTAAACCGAAGCCAGTGCAGCCAATAGAGGCACCTGTTTTAGCAGAGGCCCACACCGCGATTTATAAAATGCACCGATACTATGCAAGGCGGCCACACAATGTCTTTGCAAAACTCATTATGCACTACAGCAATCCCGGTGATTTAATTCTGGATCCATTTTGTGGTGGTGGGGTGACAGTAGTGGAGGGACTTAAACTCAGACGCAGAGTTATAGGTATTGATTTGAATCCGTTGGCTACCTGGGTGACAAAGATGGAGGTCGCACCCATTAACATAGACAAATTCGGCGCATTATACACGACTTGGATTGCAGAGGTAGCCGGACAAATTGAATCCTTATATAAAGCCAGATGTCTGGAATGCAATAGAGATGGTGTGGCAGAATGGTATGAGTGGTCAAACGTGGTAGTATGTCCAGGATGTCGTAAGGAAATCGTTCTTGGCACGGCCCGAAAGAAAGGAAAGGGTCTATTTCAATGTCCCAATCCACAGTGTGGGTCATTGGTCGAACCTAGCAAATGCAAAATAAGTCCGGATCGAATGTTGGCAGTGGTAGTTCGTTGTAAGCACTGTGGCACAATAGAAAAAAGAGATGCGAATACTACAGATATTCGCCGCTATGAAAAAATAAGAAAAACAGCAAAGGCAGCTTTAAAAGTACACAAATTGCATGTCCCTGGAGACCTATTCCCGGATATGGATCGCGCCAGGGATGACAATATCTTTGGGAAAGGGATTAAGTATTTTAAGGATCTCATGACAGTGCGACAGCAAATTTCATGCGCCTGGTTGAAAAAGAAGCTGCCTCGTGATACGGGAAATATACCCGAGCTAGAAACGTTGTGGCATTTATATTCCTCCACTCTTAGATATACTAACAAATTTGTTTTTCAGAGTGCCAATTGGCAGAGTGGGAAACCTGTTGAATGGGCAGGGCACAATTATTGGCTGCCCTTCCATTATATTGAATTGAATCCTCTGCCATATTTGGCGAAACGTTATGCTGCATTTCTATCTGGCAAAGAGGAGCAGGCATTAAATATAGGTTCTTTCTGTCGGTTCCCTGCGACAAAAACGCCCTGGAAGGAATTGCAGGACGGTGCAACCTGCTATATCATTAATCAATCAAGTCATAAAATCCCATTGCCTGATGGATCGGTCGACGCCATAATCACTGATCCGCCGTTTGGGGGCAATGTTCAGTATGGCGAGCTCTCGGATTTTTATCTTGCATGGGTCAAAGACTTTATGGGTTTGAAGGGGCTGTCAGACAAAAACTTCGAGGCGATAGAGACCAGACACAGTGGATTTGATGGGGCAAAAGACCGATCTCATTATGAACAAATGCTTTACAAGATTTTCATCGAGTGCAGGCGCGTCATCAAATCCGATGGCTGGTTGGTACTGACTTTTCATAATCGAGACATTGGAGTTTGGATGTCCCTGCATCGCGCAGCCTTGCGCGCGGGTTTTCGCTTACCACTGGAATCCGAAAGCCAAAATAGAGGAATGGTCTATCAGCCGCCGGTACAAAATTATACTCAGACCATCCATCAGCGGGCGGCCGGCTCAATGCTTGGTGATTTCATTCTGTCATTCAAACCTGTTCAGCCACCTGCCCGGCTAGAAGCGATAAAAGAGCAGCTCTCAACAGACGAAGAAAGGGATTTGCGCTTAAAAGCAGAGGAGATAATTAGATACCATGGCGGGGCAGACGAAACTACATTGATGACCGGATTAATCCCTTATTTGCACGAACGTGCATTACTCCATCGTATTGCCAAATATGATTTGAAGACTCTATTAGATAATGGGCCATTCATATATGTGTCTAAAGAGAAGAAATGGTATACAAAAGATATGGTAGAGGAATCTGGATCAGTAAAGATGCGCGATTTCATCCCTGCAGAAGCCTTCGTGCAAAATCTTGTTCATAGTTTTTTGTCCGAGAAGCATAGCGCATCGATGGACGAATTATTGATTCTCATTTATTCTAACCTTGTAAATTCGCACCGACCGCAGATTAGTACTATAGAGCGGATTGTTGCCCGCTTTTGCGTCAAGAAGAAAATGAAGGGCATGAAACGGGAAGTATATGTTTGGAATCCGCATGTAAAGACCCCGGACGAAATTAAGCGCGCCTTGACGCTGCAGACGGCAATTGACTTTGGATCCCCCGCCTCATTGGACCATAATGCTATAATCAAGATACTGGCGCAAATAGCACTAAAAAATGGCTTTTCAGTACATATAGGAGTGACCGAGCAGCATAAGTCGCCGGATTTAAGTGCACTGAGCGCGCACCTGACCGGCATGGAATTCGGATTGCCACCAGAGGCCTTTCGTATTATTAAAGAAATTGATCTAATCATTTTTCAAGGTAGCACAATTTTAGGTGCTGTAGAGGTTGCCACTTCTATAAGCACTTTCGGTAAGGCAGTTAACAATAGGTTCCGCAATTTGTTAACTGTTGCCCCCAATCTCACCATCACTTTAGCGGCGATTGTTAATGAAGTAGACTTGGACAAGGCGCATTCTGAACTATTTATGCCAGCGAATGTTAAATCCGGCCTTGCTGGTAGTGTATTATTGCTGTCTACGGCGCACGCAGTTGCAGAGGATATTTTTCTTAACAAGGTTCTCAAAGGGCGTTGATCGCCCGTATCCTGTGCTGTCATCTTCGTTACCAATTACAAATAATTGCCATAAATTCCGCTTGGATAGTTGGCGGAACCTACTCTTTCCTTTTCTTATTCAGTCTTTATTTTGGTTGACGACCGGCCTTCAATCATTTATCTGATATAATCATGAAAAAGACTTTCCCTGTCGCTCTGATTTTGATTCTGGCCGGACTATTCTTGGCATTGCCACTCCATCCCCAAGAAGGTGGAAAATCGACCGCAGGCAGCTTCAAGAAAATCTGTATTACTTTTGATAATCTTCCGGCAGAGCGGACATACAATAAATCCGAGAGAAAATGGATCAATGAGAAAATTCTGGCGGCGCTCAGGAAGCATAATGCGCCGGCCGCCGGATTTATTATCGGTGACAATCTTGAAGGTGATTCGGCTATTGTCAGAAAATGGGTGGAGGCTGGCCATACTATCGGCTTTCATCCCTATTCCGGGCAGGCGATAGGGGAGGTGCCGATCCGCCTATTCATTGATGATGTTGCCCGCGGAATGGAGACAGCCGATAGTCTTGTATCTCTGTCAAAACAGCAGGGCCGCTATTTCCGCTATCCCTATCTTCGGTATGGCGCCACTCCCGAACTTCGTAAACAGCTCGAGGAATTCTTTGATCATGAGCATGTTACGGTAGCTCATGTTTCGGTCGTGACCGAAGATTTTGTCTATAATCTATCCATGGAAAAGCTGGTCGGCGGTTCCGACAGCACCAGATTTGGGGAATTGCGCAAAGAGTATGTCAATCATGTCCTGGATTGTCTTGGCCGGGCCGAGGGCCTGGCCAAAGAGGTGGCCGGTCGCAGGGTAAGGCAAATCATTCAACTGCACGCCAACCGGATAAACGCTATGTTTCTGGATTTTGTTCTGGTCGCCATATTCGAAAAGGGGTACCGGTTTGTGTCGTTGGAGGAGGCTCTGCAAGATGAAATTTACCGTCAGCAGGATGCCTATTATCTGGATCAGAATATATCATATCTTGAAAGATTAAGATTGTCCAATCCTGATCTCCTGCCGGCTGTAAAGCAGTGATAATTGTCAAAACGTGAATCGATAGTGCGGGTGAATTCGATGCCAAATGGTAGATATTCACATCTGCCGGACAAACTTATCCATCTTATATCCCGAGCCAGGATTCCCCGGGTAAGTGATTTATTTCACAATAGGGCTTGACTTTGAGCCCATAATTATCGATATTGAATGACGATAAAACAGGACAAGATTTGTTGTGGTTGACAACGAAAAATATATGGCCGGGTAGAATGGACAGAACGGCCGTGACAACAAATGAAAGCTTAGGTATGGATGGAGCCGGGGCACAATTTCGATATCCTTCAATCCCGGCCGGCATCATTGCCCTGGTGGGTGGTTTTGGCAGCGGCAAGACGGAAGTAGCTGTCAATCTGACCCGCTATTTTGCATTAACCGAAAATATTCCAATAACCATAGCGGACCTTGATCTGGTCAATCCCTATTTTCGTTCTCGTGAAGCATTGGCGGAGATGGAGGAATTGGGCGTGCGGGTGATCACGCCCCGCGGCGGCGATTTTTTCGCCGACCTGCCCATACTCCTTCCGGAGATCAGAGGCGCAATTGAGAATAAGGGAGGGAAACTGGTGCTCGATGTGGGCGGCGATGCGCAGGGGTCGCGCGCCCTCGGGACTCTTTCGGATGCTTTTGTATCCGGTGAATATGAAATGATTATGGTTCTCAACAGCCGCCGTCCGTTTACCGCCGATGTCGAGGGATGTCTGAAGACCATATTCCGGATTGAAGCCTCGGCGCATCTGAAATTCACCGGACTTGTTTCGAACAGTCATTTGATTGACGAGACAACGCCGGAGGTTCTTCGCGAAGGATATACTCTTGCTATGGATGTATCCGCCGCCAGCGGTCTCCCTTTGTTATTTCTGAGCGCCAAGATTGAAGTTCTGGAGCAGACCGACCTTTCGCAATTCGGTTGTCCGGTACTGCCTCTGGTTCGCGCCATGCTTAAGCCATGGGAACGAAGATCCGCCAGGCCGCATGACCGGTTCAAAGTTTGAGAGGATGTAGCTATGCCCGGAATAAGAATAAATAAGATTTATTGTAAAGGTTGTGAACTCTGTGTCAAAGCCTGTCCGATGCAGATAATTTCGATGTCGAAAGAGTTGAATCAGAAGGGATATTACTGCGCGATGGTGCATGAACCGACCCGTTGTATCGGATGCCGCATTTGCGCCATAACCTGTCCAGATGCGGCTATTGAAGTTCACACTCACGGCACCCAGTTTGCCCTTTTCCAGTATTGACGGGGAACAAAGAAATGGCAAAGCAATTAATGAAAGGTAATGAGGCAATCGCCGAGGCGGCCATACGCGCCGGTGCGGTTCATTATTTCGCCTACCCGATAACTCCTCAGAGTGAAGTGGCGGAATATATGGCGCGGCGGATTCCGGAAGTGGGCGGGGTTTTCCTGCAGGCCGAAAGCGAAGTCGCCGTGGGAAATATGCTTTTTGGCGCGGCCTCGACCGGCAAAAGAGTTTTCACCACCTCCTCCAGTCCCGGTATCAGCTTGATGCAGGAAGCGATTTCCTATATGGCCGGGGCACACCTTCCGGTGGTCATCGTGAATATTATGCGGGGCGGCCCCGGGTTGGGAGGAATTCTTCCGGCGCAATCGGATTATTTTCAGGCCACCAAGGGAGGGGGACACGGCGATTATCATGTCATCGTTCTGGCGCCATCATCGGTACAGGAGGCGGTCGACCTGATGATGCTGTCGTTCCATCTGGCCGACAAGTACCGCACGCCGGTGATGATGATCGGCGACGGAATGATCGGGCAGATGATGGAAGCGGTGGAATTTCCGGAGAAATATGAAGAGCCGCCGCTGCCGCCTAAGGATTGGGCTCTGACCGGTGCCAAAGGAAGAAAACCGTTTATCATAAGATCGCTTTTTCTTGATCCGATGGTACTGGAAAAGAACAGTCTGGAACTGGCGCATAATTACGAAATAATAAAGCAGAACGAAATCCGCTATGAACTTTACAAAGTCAGTCCCAAGAACCGGGTCCTGATTTTTTCTTATGGCACCATGGCCCGTATCTGTCAGACCGCGATCGATGAATTGGAAGATGAAGGTCTGAGTGTCGGCCTTTTCCGTCCCATTTCGCTATATCCTTTTCCGGAGAAAGAGGTTTACCGGGAAGTGATCAATCCTAATGTGGAGGTGCTTCTTTCGGTGGAAATGAGTACCGGTCAGATGGTCGAGGATATCGAACGCTGTTCCAGAATGGCAAAGCCGCTCGGATTTTACGGCCGGACCGGCGGAATTGTCCCGTCGCCCGATGAGGTTAAGAGCGCCGTAAGAAAAGAGCTGGAGGCGGCCGGGAACTCTAAGCCGTCTTCAAGGAAGTAGGTGCATTATGGCAAATAATACAGAAATAATTTTCTCTCGACCGGAAGCCTTAAGCGGCAATATCACACACTACTGCCCCGGGTGCACGCACGGGATAATTCATCGCCTGGTGGCCGAAACGCTTGATGAACTGGGCGTTCGCGAACGTACCGTCGGGGTGGCGCCGGTGGGTTGCTCGGTTCTGGCTTATAACTACTTCAATGTTGATTTCATGGAGGCGGCTCATGGCCGGGCGCCGGCTCTGGCAACCGGATTCAAGAGACTGCGGCCGGATATGATTGTTTTCACCTATCAGGGGGACGGCGATCTTGCATCGATCGGCATGAGCGAGATAATTCATGCCGCCAACCGCGGCGAGAAGTTCACGACGATTTTTGTCAATAACGCCATTTACGGTATGACCGGCGGGCAAATGGCGCCCACGACCATGCCCGGGCAGAGAACGACCACCTCGCCCAAGGGAAGAGATATTTCGTTGACAGGTTATCCGATAAGGGTTGCGGAACTCATTTCCAGTCTGCGGACCCCGGCCTATATCGCCCGGGTGGCGGTACACACCCCGATACATGTGGTCGCGGCCAAGCAGAAAATCAAAAAGGCCTTCACCTATCAGGTGCAGGGCAAATGCTTTTCCCTGGTTGAGGTTTTATCCACCTGTCCCACCAACTGGGGATTGACCCCGACGGTTTCCACCAAGTGGCTTGAGGAAAACATGATGCCGTATTACCCCCTGGGGACTTTTAAGGACCCGGAGAAAGAGGGGGATTGATGAAGCAGCAGGAAGTAACACTGGCCGGTTTTGGCGGGCAGGGGATCATGACGGCAGGGCAGCTTCTGGCCTATGCGGGAATGGCCGAGGGGAAACAGGTAGTCTGGATACCATCGTACGGCCCGGAGATGCGTGGCGGAACGGCCAATTGTACGGTGGTTATCTCAGATATTCGAATCGGTTCGCCGATTATCACCAATCCGCAGACCGTTTGCGTTTTCAACAAACCATCTCTGGAAAAATTCGGCCCCATGGTCAAGCCGGGAGGCATGCTTTTCATCAACAACTCCCTGATTGATTCCATTTCGGGACGCAAGGGTATCTCCGAGTTTCTCGTGCCGGCCAACGATATGGCTCTTAAGATCGGCGACGCCAAAGCGGCCAACATCGTCATGCTGGCTGCCTATGTGCAAGTCAGCGGAGTGGTCAAATTTGAGACGCTGATGGAAATGCTTCTGGAAAAAATGGGAAAAAAGAAAGAACTGCTGGAGATTAACAGCCGGGCTATGGAGGAAGGACGGAAGCTGGGCGAGACATTCAGGGCCAAGAGGTGAAAATCATGACACAAGATCTAAGCAAATTATCCGAAATCATCGGCCATCATGCCCAGAACCCCGGTTCGTTAATTATGGTGCTTCAGGATATTCAAAAGGAATTTCATTATCTTCCCTGTGAGGCGCTGACGGAGACCGCGAAAGCGCTGGGCGTTCCCTTAAGCAAAGTATTCAGTGTTTCGACTTTCTATAATGCATTCAGCCTGGAACCGCGCGGGGAGGTGGTGATCCGGGTCTGCAAGGGAACGGCCTGTC
Source organism: Candidatus Zixiibacteriota bacterium (assembly GCA_026397505.1). Classification (NCBI taxonomy): domain Bacteria; kingdom Pseudomonadati; phylum Candidatus Zixiibacteriota; species Candidatus Zixiibacteriota bacterium. Next base: position 390 of record JAPLUR010000050.1, on the reverse strand, counting down.
ATATCAAAGGAGCCGACCTGATTCTCAATCAGCTCGAAACAGGACTCAAAATGAAGACGGGCGAGACCTCGGGGGATATGAAATTCACGCTTGAAATTGTCAACTGTGTGGGGGTCTGCGCCATGGCGCCGGTGGTGGTCGTCAACGACAAAGTGCATGGTTTTGTCCGTCTGGATAAAGCCCTCAGATTGGCAAAGAAGGGTTAAGATGCATATCGATACTTTAGATAAGTTGGAGAAGTGGCGGGAGGAGTGTCGTCGCGATTTTGTTGCTCAAAAGCGTAAAGTTCTGATTTGTTTTGGAACCGCCTGCGAAGCCAACGGGGCGCCGGAGATATTCGAGGAGTTTCAAAAGCTGATCGCGCAGAAGAAAATAGCCGATGTCTCGGTC
>JAPLUR010000049.1 GCA_026397505.1 Candidatus Zixiibacteriota bacterium | reverse complement strand
GGCAACCCACAACCCGAGTTGCCTTTATCTGTGGAACAGAATAAATATACCATTTTTCAACATTTTGTCAAGGACATTTTTGTCCAATATTGCCGACCACCTGACATCATCAATGTCGATTGAATCCCCCAAAAGCCATGGAAATTGCCGCCAAAGATATGTATACGAAGGCAATGAAATTGACGACCGGCGCACAGACGCCGCCGCCGACTAGCCCAATGTTGCCGGAATCGTCGGCTTGAAACTGCTTATCATCCGCTCGACATCGACCCCAATCGTCTTCATCGATTGCTTGCTGAACGTCCCCGAAAATATATACCCCACCCGATCAATTATCATATAATAATGCCGCTGAAATAGTACTTTCCCATCCAGTGGAACCCACTTGCAGGCCATTTCAAACACCCGCATCCCGTTATCCAGCGTCCGCTCTTCTTCTTTCAGTATCTCCATCCCTTGAAGCGTATTCGCCATGACATCTATCCGGTCGCGGGCATAAAACTTAAGATTGTCGTCCTGAATCTTGCGGTCGATCGTCAGCGTCACCAAATGCTGGACGCCGTTCTCTTCCGGCCCCATGAAAGTATACGCCGTGCGGTCATCCCAGCCGTCGGGGAGCTCCATCGTAAATTGATTATTCATCTCTGCCATATATTATCACTTTCCCTTGGAAATATTTTCATCCGTCTATTTGTGCCCCAGACCATCCATTTCACCCCAGAGTTCCTCGAAATACTTCTTTCCCTCAAAATCGCCCGGGTAAGAGAACTGAAGTACAACCTTCCCCTCTATCGCCGCTCTCAAACCGCATATCGTATCACTCGGCAAGGCCGCCGGTATTCCCGGCTCCAGCGACCCATACGAGCGATTAAATACTTTCGATTCCTGCACTCTCTGCATAAAGACCCTAAATTGTTCAGGACTAATCGTTACTCTTCCCTTCCCGCCGGATCGCATAAAGAGAATCGTATCGCTCTTTACTATTAATTGTACTCCCGCATCCACCCCTGGCCCCTTTCGCGAAAGAGCCAGTAGGAATTCATTCGGCACATACGGCTCCCGGCTCCGCTGGTCGAACTTCTTGCCGAGCAGTACCAACAGGCTGTCCAGTGCTGCGCGCACAGATTTAATCAGCCGTTTTGAGGGATACGACCATTCCGTTACACTCTGGCTGTCAATAACCAATTTTAAGTGCTCGGTATAGTTTACATCGGCGGCCGTCGCCTCCAATTGCTCATCCTTAGGTTCAATGAGGGACTCAAAGTCAATTCCCTTTATGTAACTCCACAGCTCTTCAAAATCTTTCAGACCTATGAAAACCGAACTCGGGGTTCGGTCAAAGTCCGCGCCCGCGCGGCGCTGTGCATTTGCCCAGCGCGGGGTAATCTTCAGAGCTATATAATTGTGCTCTTTATAAAGCGATGCGCTTCCGGTGAATTCATATATTAGATTCTCCGGCACTTTATCCGCCTGTGAACATGACATTTTCGCTCCCGCAAAAAAAGATAACAAAATAATCGCCACGATTACGGTCATACCCCGTTTAATCGATAGCATAAAGTGTCTCCGGGCCGGCCAGATAAATTCTCCCGTTTTTATCAATCACGGGAGCCGAAACCGGCGGTTCATCGAGCTTTATGTCGAATAATATTTCTCCCGCTTCATTGAGATGGTACAGCGTGCCGCCGCTCGTCAGAAGAAGCGTCCCATCGGCCAGTGCCGTGCAGGCTCGCAGCGCGCTTTGAGCCAAGGCAAAACGCCAGAGAACCTTACCCTGACTCAGAGCGAGAAGATATTCCCGGGTCAGGATATGCGCGCACTTCGCGGAAAGTATCGGCGGCGCAATCGGCCAGAGCGGCGGCACCGCCGGATTATCAGCCGAGCTCCAACTCCAGATTTGGTTGCCGCCGAAATCGGTGACCATCAAATGCAGACCCTGTTCATCATGGCCCACCCAGTAGAGACTTCCCTCTGCACCGCAGCTGACCCAGGCGGTTCCCTTCTTGAAAGGCAAAGGAAACCGCGCCGCCGGCTCCGGCATAGGTACCGCTGCATCGATATCCAACACGATTGCCTCCCACGGAATCGTTGTCACGAGGCGGCGATGTTCGAACGAAACCAGCGGCACCAGCGGGCTCTGGCTTCGCTGAAACCCGCGGCACCAATCATAATCAAAACCTTTTCTAGGCGAATGAAACACGACAAAGGAGGCGGTTCCCATATCGGGCTGGCTGGCGTATTGCACCTGCGCGATCAAGCCTTTCTCAGTCGGTTCGAAAAGTACAATATATGAGCGGTTCCCCACATCAGGAATCAAGAAATTTTCCAGCCGAACGCTATTATTCAAATCGACCGCCTCCATTCGGTCTTTCTTGCCGGCCGTAGTATAATAAAGCATGCCGTCCTGAAGGGCCACCTGTGTACCATAGTATTTACGCCTTCGCCACAGTCGCCGCCCATCCGGGCTGAATGCAAATATCTCATTCATGCCGTCGATGATAACAATCTCGCCCGAACTCAGTACCAGACGCGCCTCGGCCTGCCCGCCGACCTCATCGATCGGCCTTATCCAGGCCAACTCACCCGCCGCGGCCGTGGACCCGCTGATATAACCGCTATGTCGCGAATCACCGAAATATTTCGTATATAAACCAGCCATTGATAATCTTCTCTTATAAATCACTCATGACAAAGCCATTATCCCCGCACTGTGTCTTGACCCACTCAACGATCGGCCCGAAATCGGTCTTGGTCAGATCATTGGTCCCCGAAACTTTGCCAAAGCAGTATCGAATAATACGTTGCATCAGCTGTTGGCCCTTGTCGGCGCCGGCTCCCCAGTCACACTCAATATCTTTCCCCGAAACAGTAACCGTGCTGCCAATTCGATAAGTCACCTCAATATTGAAATGGGAATCTCCCGGAGCTCCGCCCGTATATACTGAAAAGTGCGGCACAAAATGTACATAGATGTTCTTGAAATCATTATTATTGGTGCAGCATATTTTGAACTTATCCTGCAGCATTGCTTTCATCTGGTTGTTCAACTTCCCTGCCCAGGCTAACGAGCGATTGAAATCCCAGACATCAGGTGCCGCGGCATCGATAAACTTCAAAGCGAATCTTGTCTTTACCGCCAGAATTCCGTTGAAAACCGTCCCTGCCTTTAGTAGATGCGCTAATTCATCGTCTCCCAGCTTGTACAGCAGCATATCCGCCCGGATATCGGGATACATCTCATAATTCGACTCCTTCTTGCCGGGAAAAGAAACTTTTTTATAGCTGTCCGCCAATTCGAAATTATGGACAAATCCCGTCGCCCGAAAGGTCAATTTAAACTTCGTGTTGCGGAAGAAGGGGTTCAGTATTCCCCCGGCTTTCGCCGCATCGTGCAGCCAACAGACATATTTCCAGTAATTGCGGAGCCGCGGAGTACGGTTGCTGTTCATGCGGGATATCTTATCGCACGTATAAGGTCCGCCCTCGGCGGTGAAAGGTTGATCATACCGAGGCAAACCGCCCCAGGTATTAGTGCCATCCTCGAAATCATACAAGTAGTCATCCCAATTGCCGGTGGCGTGTCCAAATTCATGGTGATTGGTCAGCACGCAGTAAGTATTGCCATCGGTATCCTTGAAACTATTCATCGGATCGTTATTATCGAAATACTGTGGATCATCCTCATAGTCGCGACACCGCAGCTGTGATTCGTTGGGCCTCATCCAGGCGCCCGAGTCGGCGCCGCTTATCGCGAAATCCTGCACGATATTCACCATTGCTTTGTGCTGACCGCCTCTGGTATCATTCTTGGCTTCAGTGAAAAAAATGATGCGTATGACAATATCGCAATCGCCGCTGCTTTTCTCGACCAGATAGTTCTTATTCAGACGTTCCATCGCATTCTTCATCCCCTCTTTGCGATGATTGATAACATCATTGGCCGTCCCGGGATTTATAGTCACGACCGGATTGCCGGTATTCGGATCGATCTCGGTCACATTGTTAAGGGAAAAACGACAGGACCAGTGGATAAAAAGATATCCCAGCATTTTGCCGTCCAATTCATCACAGCGGTCGAAATAGTGCATGTCATAATTGCCGCAATTATCGAGAACATAGGTGTTTGTGAGATCGGAGGCGGTTCCCTCATTGACCGACTGCTTGGCCTGAAGCAGCGGATCCTCCAATACCGCGAGCCGCGCTCCCAGCACATGTCCCTTGGCAAAATCAAAACCCATGTCGGTGAAACCGGAACGCTTGGTATAGACATCATAAAAACCGTTGCAGAAATAGACAATCCGGGTATGACCGGGAACATCGGTTATCAGATTCTGCGGAAGAGCTCCCGTTGTGAAACTGCATTCATTGGCATCCTGTTTATATATCTTCAGCCGGCGCATATTCTTCTGCACCCCGTCAATATTCTCCATGGTGTCATGATCGATATGAAACAGCGTGTGGCGCGAGTCGGCGCTGAGAGGCTTCGCGGCGTCATTCTGATCCTTGTCACCGAGCGTCTGATTACGCGCCTGATCGACCAGAACAATATCATCAAGCGAGAACACGAGCGGCTCGTTGGCCGTCGTCAGATTACCGCCGTAAGGCTTGATCCCCTTAACCGATTTCATGACCACTTCGAACCGATCCCCTTTATCCATCGATCCGCTGTGGCGCGTCCAATAGTTCTTTGAGGACCATTGAGTCGGAAGATCGTAATACTTCATCCGCTCAACCGGTGTAAGAGCGTCAATCTGATCCGGGGTCATCGTGATCAAGACCGGATCGGTGCTTGCATCCGCCGTGTAAATATACTGATTGACCGTCTCGAACGTAAAATTCAATTCTTTGCGCGCCGGATTATCCTGTATTTTCAGCGTATAGATACCGCCGCTGAAAGATTTCTGCAGCTGCACCTCCTGATTGCCGTCCTCGAAAGCCCTTATCGTGACGCCGTCGGGAACATCCCGCCACTCATTACGGATACGGTTGAAATAAGCGAACTTGAGATGATACGGTACTATAGTCAGATCCTTCGGATCGATATAAACCGGGAAATAACTGCGGCGGTTCCATATAGGGCATTCCTCCGGCTTATGTACCGTGCTTCGGGGCGACGGGCAGAGGATTATCGGAACCTCGTCCTGGTCGAAGAAAAGAAACTCCACGCGCCGGTTCGACTGTGATTTATAGTTTGATTTATCGGCTTGGTCAATCGGGAACGATTCGCCGCAGGCGACATAAAGCGAAATCGGATCGGCAAACTGCAGAAGCGAGGTCCGTTTCCCCTCCAGTTCCGCCGGAGTCAGTTTAAGAGTACTACAGATGACATCGTTATATAAATAGAATACCGCCTGCCAAGCCTCTACCGGCCACCGCTTCTTGGAATCCTTAACTACACGCCCCGCCAGATCGGGCGGCAGCAGCGGCCGTTTGTTGGCCGGCGCATACTTGGTGTTGTAAAGAGAAAAGAAATTTTCCACCGCCCTCTTGGTCTTGGGTCCCCAGGTATTATCCAGCTTGCCGGGATCGCAATCCCAAGACTTGCTGACCGCGAAATATTGCATGATTTGCTGATAGTCTTCAATCTTCTGTTTCTCAAAAGATATGTCGGCCCACAGCTCCGGCTCGCCGATCAATAGATAAAGCACACCCTGCGCCCGAAGATCCGACAGCGTAAAATTATACAGCGGATCGCCGCTGGTATCGGTATGAGCCGCTATCAATAGCCTCTTGCGCGAATCTATCTCAAATTCCCTGAAAACCACGGCGATCACTTGAAGACCATTGATTCTCTCCTGATTGGCCTGGGCGCCCCCGCCCTGCGTCGAGCTCTGCCCCTGTGGACGATCCGGCATCATCACCGCGCTGTTGTGATGAAACAACACATCCTCCATCTCCAGTATCTCAATCTTTATCGGAACAAGGTTGAAAATGGTCTCTTGGCCGCTCAGAAGGCCCGCGCCGTTAATCAGCCTATTAAATGATTCTGTGATATTATCAGGTGGCGGCATATTCCTCAATATCCAATTACTTTATATCAAAGGCAACCTTGGGACGCCCCGGCGGAATATTCTTTTCCTTGGCATATCCGTTGGCGTCCAGTTTCCCTTTGCGAATCTCACCGTTTGGCAGGTGGACCCGATAACCTACATTCCCTATTGGCTTTCCATCCTTATCTTGAAGTTTTATTTCAAGGAAATCCTTGAGCTTGAGAAGATTCGAGCGAGCCAACAGATTCCCGGCCTTGACCATAAAATAAAATGACGGCGATGAATATTTCTTCTGTTTGCTTTTGTCATCACAGACTTCCAGATAACTCTTGTCAACCTCAAAAACCCACGTCGCTTCGATCTTATCATTATCAACCTTCGATTCCAGCGTGGCTAAAGAACGATCGGCAAAATTCGTATCTTTGATAAAAATCTCAAACGTCCCCTTTTCGCCATTGTCGATATTTGAGGTATCAGCGGTTAATTTTATCTTATCGCCCACTTCCGCGCTGGTCGTTGACCACTTGGCATTGGTAATCGCTTTAAGGGTGATTTCGTAGCTGCCCTGCTCAACCCCATCCTGATATATCTGCCCCGTCAGCGTCCCTTTTTCCACCCTGCCATTCGGCCCCTTAATCGAATATTCGACTCCATAAATAGGCTTTCCCCCTTTGTCGACAAACTTGACATCAAGAAAATGCTTTTCTTTCGGCTTCGTCGCCGCCGCCTGACCCGCGGCCGCTTTGCCGCCGCCACCAGCCGCGCCGCCGCCCCCACCGCCGCCTTCACCTATGAGAACGGTGAAACAGCCGACAATAATGCTGTCCGGTGGGCCGGAGCAGGTGCACATATCACCCACCCTCGCCGCTGGTTGCCCGCCGATAAGAACCATCGGGCTTCCTTTCACTATCGCCATCCCAACATGCGGCGGCGGAGGCGTCCCGGGGTTGACCATCGGGCAGACATGCATATCACCCAGGCGCGCCGCCGGCATCCCGCCGATAAGAACCATAGGCGCCCCGGCCATAATCACGCCGCCATGAGCCGTGCTGTCACCCTGTCTGGCCGCCGGTTGTCCCATAAAGCACCTCCGAAACGGTTTAGCACAAAATAACCATTGATTATACTAAAGAAATGACTATCAATATCTTGTGTCAATAAGAATTTTTCTGTCCGCCCAATATAGACTTCTTCATAATCGTATGGTAAATTGACACATCTTCTTAATTTAAGGCAATTGGAGGTTTGTTTTGGCCTTTTATGAAATAAAAGAGTGGATCAAAGACCTGAAATTTTCCGCGAAAGAGATTTCCTCTCTTGAAGAATATGGCGGACTCGACCGCGATACCCTGCGCAAGATGTATTATACAATGGTGCTGGCGAGACGCATTGAACAGGAAGAAAAAATCCTCCTGCGCAAAGGGGTCTGCAAATTCTTCATCGGCTGCGGCGGCAAGGAATTGGTCGATGTCATTGCAGCACAGGCGCTTAAGCCCGATGATCCCTTTATCGGCTACTACCGCAACAAGGCCTTCGACCTCTATCGCGGCGTCAGCATCAGACAGAAAATCCTCGAGGCAATCGGCGATCCCCGCTCGGAATCGACCGGAGGGATGCTGCAGCCGGCCCACTCTTCCTATCCTGAACTCGGCATCATGCCTCAGGCCTCTCCCACCGGCTCGCACGCCATGGAAGCGGCCGGACTGGGTGATGCCATTAAGAATCCTCTTCCGATAAGAGGCGATATCAGCGGCCTTCCCGGCGGACGATTCAAGAAAGATTCTGTCGTTTTCTGTGCTATCGGTGAGGGCGCCACTTCCTCTCCCGAATTCGGCCGGGCTGTTTTCTACTCCACATTCGCCGGCACCCCCAATATTTTCGGCATTTACAACTGCGGCTGGGCCATCGCCACCAGCGTCCATGAACAGTTCCCCGATGGCAACCCTACTTCCTGTTATATAGGAATGCAAAAATATGGACTCAAAATTGAGGATTTCGATGGCACCGATATTAAAGAGTCGATTCTCAAATTCCGCGCGATGACCGAATATGTCCGTTCCGGTAAAGGACCGGCTATTGCCAATATCAGAGTTGTACGTATGGAGTCCCATTCCGGCTCGGATGACCAGGCCCATTACATGGAGCCGTCGGAGCGCGAATATCATATCGAAAACGACCCTCTGAGAAAAGTCGCGCGGACTTTTATAGAAGACGGCTTATTCACCCCTGAGGAACTGCTCGCCATTTTTGATGATATTGATAACGAGGTCCGCAAAGTCTCGACCGAGACCGTGGCCGATCTGCGCCCCAAAACCGCCGCTGATGTCCTGACCAAAGTCTATAGCTACCAAAAAGAAACGGCACAGGAAAAATGGAATAAATTGATTTCCGATAAAGGATCGATTCGCCGCGATAAATATATAGAATTCCACCGGAAAGGCTTTTTTGATACCGACACTCTCCCCGAAAACCAGCCGCCGATGACCATGCGCAAGGCGATCAATTATTCTCTCTTTGATCTCTTTCTCTTGTCTGATGATACCCTGCTCTTTGGCGAGGATGTCGCCGATTTCCCCATTGAGACTTTCGACAAAGGGCCCGAGGTCACCGATAAGCTTAAAGGGAAAGGTGGTGTCTTCCTCGTCACCCAGGACCTTCAGCGAGCTTTTGGCCCTAAACGGGTTTTCAACACTCCCCTTGATGAGGCCGGCATCCTCGGACGCGCCGTCGGACATGCCTTTCAGGGGCGCATTCCGTTTCCGGAAATCCAGTTTATCGATTACATGAGCCCCGGCTACCAGCAACTGAAAGATCGCATTGCCACCGCCTATCAGCGTTCCAACGCCCGGGTGCGGGTTCCTATGATTATCCGCACTTCTTACGGCGGCTATAAACAGGGAGCCGGCGCGATGTGGCATTCCGAGGCCAACCTCGGCGCTTTTATTAATATCCCCGGCCTGCATGTGGCCATCCCCTCCAATGCCGCCGATGCCGCCGCTCTGCTCCGCACCGCCTTCGTTTGCGGCGATCCGGTGCTTTTCTGTGAGGCGGTCGCGCTCTACAACCGCCGCGATTGGGAGGGATATAATATTCTCGCCAAATACCCGCCACTCGAAAAATTTCTCCCCTTCGGTCAGGCACGAATCTATAATCCCGAGGCAAAAGACCTGGCGATCATCAGCTATGGCATCACCCTTCCGATGTCTCTTCGCGCGGCGGAAATATTATCTCAAAATGGCCTTAATTGCCGGGTAATCGACTTGTGCACGGTCAAGCCGATCGACTGGGAGACAATCGGCGAGGCGGTAAAAGAATGCGCCCGCGTTCTGATTGTCTCTGAAGACCGCTTTCATGGCGGCGTGGGGCCGACCATATCCGCCTATATCGCCGACCATCTGTTTGATTATCTTGATGCTCCCGTGCGGCTTCTGACCGCTCAGGATTGCCGCGTGGCATACGGCCTTGATGGCGATTCCATCTGCTTGCCGCAGACCGAAAATGTTGTTAAAGTTGCAAAGGAATTGGCGCTTTATTAAGTTGACGCGGGTGGTAACCCGCCGGAATATATATGTAGATTTTTGGTAGGACAGGAGCCGGAGGCACGCCGCCAGGCGGCCAACAGTGCTCCTGCCAAAAAGGATACACAATTATGGAACAAAAAACCTGTAAAGTCATTAAAGCTCACATCAACACCTTCCCCGATCCTCTTAAAATCAAGATCGGCCAGTCACTCACTATTATTCCAAAAGAGAGCGAATACCCCGGATGGATCTGGTGTGTCGACCGCGATGGGAAAGATGGCTGGGTGCCCGCAAGCTATGTCAAACAATATGGCGATTACGGCATTGCCCTGTTCGACTACGATGCTACCGAATTATCGGTGCAGATCGGCGAGGAATTGACCATTCTCAAAGAAGAATCCGGCTGGTTATGGTGTCGCCGGCAGACCGGCAAGCTCGGCTGGGTGCCAAAAGAGAATTTGCAGATCGCAGAGTAATTCCTTTTGGGTCTGAAGATCAGGACTGCCATGCGGCGCAGTGGCCGAAAACGCAGGCGATAATATGCCCGGACTTCAGAGCCGGGAAAAAGGGCCAAAAATTTTTGGAACCTGCCCGCAACTCTCTGGTAAAATGAGTTTTAAAGGATATTGACAATTACGAGGAAATCCGCTTTTTTAGCGGCTGATAAATAAACCTGATAATAGATAGAGAATATGATTTCAGTCCGAAATCTTACCAAGTATTATGGACCGACTCTGGCGGTCAATAACGTCTCCTTTGAAGTCGAGAAAGGAACTGTCGTCGGTTTTCTCGGCCCCAATGGCGCCGGCAAGACCACGACCGTCAGGATCATCACCTGCTATCTCTCCCCTACCTCCGGGACCGTGCTGGTGGATAACCATGATATCCTTACCGACTCGCTGGAGGTCCGCAAGAAAATCGGGTATCTTCCCGAAAACGCCCCCCTTTATTTCGACATGAACGTGGTCGACTTCCTCAAGTTCATGCAGGGGATGCGAGCCGGGTCAGCAGCGGCCAATGGCGAAGGCATCAAGTCAGTCATGGAAAAATGCGGACTCGAGGAAGTTGCCCACAAAAATATCGGTGAACTCTCGAAAGGGTATCGCCAGCGGGTCGGCCTGGCGCAGGCGCTGGTTCACAATCCGGAAATTCTGGTTCTGGATGAACCGACCGTTGGCCTCGACCCCAATCAGATTATCGAAATCAGAAATCTGATCAGAGAGCTGGGAAAAGAGAAAACTATCATCCTCTGCTCGCATATCCTTCCCGAGGTTGAGGCCACCTGTAACCGGGTCCTGATCATAAATGAAGGTCAGATTGTGGCCGATGGTACCCCCTCGGAACTCCAGGCCTCTTTTGAAGGCAAAGGAAAGATCTTCCTTCAGATCAAGAATAATCTGCAGACTTTCACCGAAAGAGTCGTGCAGATCTCCGGTGTGGAAAGAATGGTTTCGGGCAGCCGCCTCAATGATAACCTCCTGCAAATCGAGATCGAAACGGTAAAAGGAGCCGACCCCCGCGAGGATATTTTCAACCTCTGCAAAGACAGCGGCTCGGTTCTGCTTGAATTGAAACGTGAGGAGACCTCGCTTGAGGATGTCTTCCGTAAACTGACCGGGAAGGAGGATTGAAATGCATCAGGTACTCGTCTTGGCCAAAAAAGAATTTCGCTCATATTTCGATTCCCCGGTGGCCTATGTCGTTATTACCCTGTTCCTGCTGATCGCCGGCTGGCAATTCTCCACATCCCTGTTCCTGAGCAATTCCCCCGACTTGCGCACCCTGTTCAGCATTATCAGATTCATCCTCCTTTTCTTCATCCCGGCGGTATCGATGCGCCTCATATCCGAAGAACGCAGGCTGGGGACAATCGAATTGCTGATGACTCTGCCGGTCAAGGAATGGCAGCTGGTGATGGGGAAATTCCTTTCCGCCTATCTATTGATAATAGTCACCCTCTTTCTGACCATTATTCATTATATGACCATAGCGTTGCTCGGGCGCCCCGACCTGGGCGCCACCGTCGGCGGCTATATCGGTCTTGTCCTCATCGTCGGTTTCTACCTTTCCATTGGAATTTTCACTTCCAGCCTGAGTCAGAACCAGATCATCTCTTTCATTTTGTCTTTTGTCATAATCTTCGCCTTTTATATCCTCGACAAAATCGTCTTCTTCTTTCCCGGTTTCCTGGCCACAGTCCTTGAATACCTCTCCACCGATTACCATTTCAACAACATCGCCCGTGGTGTTCTCGACAGTCGGGATGTCATATACTATCTGTCAATGATGTTTTTATTCCTCTTCTTAACCGTGCAAACTCTTGAAAGCAGGAAGTGGAAATGAAAGCGAAAATAATAAAGACCAAGTCCAGCGCCACCGTTCTGATCGCCATCGTGGCCGCCATACTGCTGATAATAAATCTGATTTCTCTGAATATTTTCAGCCGGGCCGACCTGACCGACAACAATATTTATTCCCTTTCCCCGGTTTCAAAAGAACTGGCGGGCAGCCTTAATGACCGCCTCAATGTCAAAGCCTTCATAACCGATGACCTTCCCGCTCCTCATAATAATCATGCCCGATACCTGAAAGATATTCTTGATGATTATCGGGCCTATTCTCACGGCTACCTGCATTACGAATTTATCGATCCGCTCAAAACCGATAAGGAACAAGAGGCCGAGGGTTACCGCATCCCTCCCCTTCAGTTCAATGTCTTTCGGAATGATAAGACCGAATTCATAAAAGGCTACAAAGGGGTCGCCATACTATATGGCGACAAGCAGGAAATCATCCCTTTCATAGAAAATACTGATAACCTTGAGTATGACCTCTCGCAGGCCATAAAGAAACTCACATCGACGAAAACCTCGACTGTTGCTTTTACGACCGGTCACGGCGAGCCGGAGATGTCTAGAGGGCTGCAGTGGGCTTCCCAGCTTCTTCAAAGAGAATATGGCGTGCAGTTCCTTGACTTAAACAACCTGCACACAATCCCTCCTCAGATTGATGTCCTCTTTGTTGTCTCCCCCAGATCACCTTTCAGTGAGTGGGAGAAATATCTCATCGACCAGTTCCTCATGCGCGGTGGCCGGGCCGCTTTTCTGCTCGACAAATTTAATATCGATATCGCCAAGGCTCAGGTCACTCCCATCGATAACGGTTTGGACAGCCTTCTCAATTTCTACGGCGTCGGCCTCAGAGATAAATTGGTTATCGATGTCCAGTGCAATATGGTCCCGGTGATGCGCAGCATGGGCCAGTACCAGATGCAGAGCGTCGTCAAATACCCCTTCTATATCGCCATCTCCAACTTCAATCAGGAAAATCCGGCCGTCAAGGAATTCAAATCGCTGAATATGATTTTTGCCAGTCCTGTTGATCTATCATTTCCCATCGTTTCCGGGAGGAATCGCGCCCCCCTTTTTACTACTTCCGAGCAATCGGGAGCCCTCGGCGCCCCCATTGACATATCGCCGGAACGGCAGTATCAGCAAACCGACTTTTTGATTCCGCAGCAACCTCTGGCCGCCTTTTTAAGCGGGAGCTTTGTCAGTTATTACAAGGACCGCAGTGTACCGGCCTATTTCGGCACCGACACCGTCGCCGCCACTCCCACCCCGGCCGGAATCGATTCCACCGGCGATGCCCGCGTAATCGTCATCGGCAATGGTCTTTTTGCCCAGGATGACAACAAAAGAAATGAGGCCGCATTCGCCCTTCTTCTAAATATCGCCGATTGGCTGACACAGGACAGAGGCCTGATCTCCATTCGCTCCAAACAGGTGGGAGCGCCGGTCCTGAAAGAGACCTCTGATGCTGCCAAGAAAATGGTCAAATATGTCAATATGTTTGTCATGCCCCTTATCGTCATTGTCTTTGGTTTGATTCGCTGGCAACTCAAGAGATCTGTCAGACGGAGGATGGCATCATGAAACGAGTGCTCATTCCGGCCATTATTTTGATAATCATTCTGGCCCTTTGGTACGTGCAGAACAAGATGGAGTCACGGCAGATGTCGGCCAAAACCATCGATAATTTCCTTGCCCTCAATCCGGCCGAGATAAATAAGGTTCTTGTCAGAACCGCACGCGACACCCTGACTTTTACTCTGGAGAATGGCCGATGGATGCTGCAGGGACGAGTGCCCCGTCTTACCGACAGTATGGCGGTCGAAAACACGATCTCAACCGCCGTTGGTATCAAAGTTGGCAGCGTCATCTCCGAAAACCCTGATCGCCAAAAGGATTTCATGGTTGACACCGTCTCCGGCAATCTGATCCAGTTTTATAGCGGTGACCGCCTCCTCAACTCCATTTTTGTCGGGAAAATGACTCCCGATTATACCCATACCTATCTGCGAAAACCGGGCTCAAACGAGGTTTTTGAGGGCGAGGGAATGCTGACTTACGTTTTCAGCCGCGCCCGCAATCAATGGCTTGATCGTTCCATATTTGCCTTCAATCCCGGAAGTATCAGGCAGATCGAACTGGAATATCCGGATAAAGCCTACCGGCTCAATTTCTCCGGGTCAAAATGGTATATCGCCAAGCAACCTTACCGCGACAGTGTTCAGGCCGATAGCCTTAAAGTGGCTTCTTACCTCGCTCGCATCAGTAATATTAATGGCAGCGATTTTGCCGATATTACCGACACCGGCAAGGTCAATTTTGACCGGATTTCTCTTTCGTTGAAAATTACCCCGGAGGGTGAGACCATCCCTCATGTCGTCGATTTCGCCGATACCATTCCAGATGCCAGTCGCTTCTATTGCCGCGTCCCCGGCCGGGAAGACACCCTTGTGGTTTATAGAAGCACTTATGAAAGCATAAGGAAAGCATTCGCCGATTTTCTCCCCTGATGAGGATAAGGGGTTCTTCCGGCTTTCTGATTTTATTTGATTGTTCGCCGCAAAACAACTATTTTCTTGCTATGATCTCTAAGAAGGAGGAATGATTATGGCTACCTTCATCATGGCTATGACAATCAATCCCAGCGCAAAGAAGCTTCATGCCGATTTGTCAAATCAGGTCAATGACTCGCTGGAAATCTTCACTCTGAATAATGTCAAAGTCACCCACCTTTATGCGACTCTGGGAAGATATGATTATCTGGCCATTTTTGATGCTGTCGATCAGACTTTGGCTTTCCGGGTTGCCTCGGCAATCAACAGTAAGGGTATCCTTGAAACCGAAACCTGGCCGGTCATTTCATATGAGGATTTCCTGAAACTGCTTCCCTGAACCGCAGCTTCTCATCTGTGCTCTCAGCATCACTTTGGGCGATCATCTTGGAAAAAGAGATGCTGTCCGACAATTCTATCTCGCGAAGCCTGTAAAATCGGGTTTTTCGACGATAGATTGTTAAACTCTGGGTTTGAATTGGAGCCTACCGGGTCGCCTCATCCGCCTGCTTCCTGGCCAGAGCAATGTCCTCTCCCAGGTATGGATTCAAATCAAGAGCCCGGTTGAACAGCCGCTCGGACTCCGCCAGCATGGCGGCATCATGATTTGTACGGTACAGCTTATAACAGTACACCGCCTTGTCAAACCAAAGTGCAAAATCATCCGGGTAATATTCGAGCAATCTATCGCAAATCGCCAGACCTTCCTTGAACCGGGCCGCCCGAAAATATGCCCCGGCCAGTGTCGATAGACCCGATTTGCTGTGCGGATATACCGTCAGAAAGCGGTTTAAATATATTCCCACACTATCCAACTGGTTTCGGGCATAATAGTATGCCCCAATTTCGAAATCGGAGGGTCGATACGCCCGCCCGTATTTCTTCAAAATCAAATCATCCAGTTTGAGCACTCTTATTCCGATATCCCTTACCCGGTAACGCCCCACCTCAATAACATTCTTGCTCTGTGGATAATCCTTCACCGCCGCGCCCCAGTTGGTGACATCCAGTGCCAGGTGCGTAATCGGGAACTGCTGCAAGAGTGCCGGTTCTTTCCGGGCCAGACCGAACATATAAATGAACGACTTGAGCTTATTATCAATCGTGAGCGCCTGAGCATATGGCCCTATAATGACCGCCTCCGGATTGACAATCTGCGCCAGGTCTTCACCGGTTCTCTTCAGGTCATAAGTTCCTTTATCAAACCAATTGAAAATCAAATATGATTGACTCAACACATAAAGAACGATCAGAACCGTCAAAATTATCTGTTTCTGCTGCATTACCTTCATAAAAGCCTTTCGCAACCAATAAAGAACACCGGTCAGAACCGCCGCCGGAGCCAGTACATACCAGACAGTCTTGTAAGGGGCTTCTGGATTGAGACTCGCCGCAAATACTGTCTGGGTGCAAAAATACCAGCAGACCAGGAAGAAAATAAGAATATGCCATAGCCCCGGTTTCTTCTTCTCTGCCCCCTTTCCCGGAGTAAGTAATACCGCCGAAATAATCCCCGAAAGCGGCGGCAATAGAAACAACTGATACCTCAACGGACGATAGTTGAACAACATTAGAAGCAGGCATCCGGCGGCCAGCCAGCCGATATTGAAGGCCAGCATCCGGTCGTTTTTCAATATTTCGGCGGAGATCTTCGGCCTAAAGACAAGCATTGCCGCCGTCGCGAAAAAAAGCAGAAGCAGAAACGGCGCAAAATGAAATAAGCGCGACTGCCCTGCAAATGTCATCACCCATTCAATAAACTTGATCGGTGAGGTGAAAGCAATCGGCGCTCCATACATCCCCACCGTCTGCTCGCTCAAATAATCATAGACCCGCCCGAAATCCTTACCGTATAAAATCAAAATAAACAGCAGCGCCGATAGAAACGCCGACCCCAGGACAATCCCGAACCGCCGGACAAAACTCCGCCGATCATCGCTCCAGATTACCAGCGCCGGAGGAGCAATCATGACCACACCGAACATCTTGCCGGAAAGGGCGCTTAGTGCAACCAGGACGCCGGAGACGATCAACACCCAGGTCCGGGGATAGTATCTGATAAACAGAAAAAACATAAGCCCGCAGATAAATATCAATCCGTTCTCCAGAAAAGGATAACGGCCGTACACCAGCAGTGTCATGTTGGTGAAAAGCAGCGTTCCGGATATCAGCGCCGCCCGACGCGAATATTTCCACATCCCGGCCGTAAATAACATCAGCCCCCCCAGATTCAATAATATTGCCGAAAGGTTGGCTGTCACCCTGGAGACACCAAAAAACAAGAACACTATGTATGAAAATCCCGAAACCAGCGAATTGCGAAAGACTTCCCACCGATGATAGTCAAACAGATTCCAATCGCCAAAAAGAATCGCATTGCGGGCGGCAAACGTGTATTGGTAGGGGTCGGTCAGAAGGTCCTGCCCGGTGGCGGTGAAAAAAAGAGGCGGATCAATGCCAATGCGAAAGAAACGTACGATAATCCCCGCCGCCATAACAAGCAAGGCGGCGATATAGCCATTCCTGGGAATTATGTCGTCTTGGGTATGGTCGGTCATATTTGGCTTATCGCAATATGATTATCTCAATTGATGGAAGATATTTAAATCGATCGAAAATGTCAAAATTATTTCCGCCGCGTCAGCTCTTTCCAGCCTTGAAATCCTTGGTACAACACGCTATATTGATAATATCAGTGCCGAAATTGCGATTTAAAGGATTATGCCGGTTATGAGACATCAATGAAGCTTAGAGAAAGCTACATCCTCGCCAATTGCTGTCGCCCCGGGACGGATGATGCCATCGTCGGGTACTACAGCCATGACAATTTCATCAAAGTCCACAAATTTGGCCGCGGCAATCTGGACAAAGCTGAAAAGGAAAGGCTGGTCAAATTGGAATGGCCTGATATAACGGCCGTTGACGCTTTCACCCCGGGTCCGGATTATGCTCTTCTGGATGACCTCGACTTCCGGATCCTTAATCACCATCGGCAACTCGGCATCGACTATTCCCTGATGGTGGCGGCGACACTTCAAATACACCGGGAAACCGTTTTTGAAAGACATTCCCGGCTTTTGGAAATGGGTCTATTACAGCGGGTTTCTGCGGTAATGGTGCAATACCGCAGGAATATTGTCAAAGGGAAATGGATAAAGCACCGCAACCACACCTATTATGATTTGACCGAAAAAGGGAGCAAATATCTGGATCACTATCTGAAAAGCAGGCCCTGAGCCCCTATATATCCCGCTCTAAATAACCTTATACTTCTTCCCCACTTTGGCGAAAGCCGCGATCGCCCGGTCCAGATGCTCCTTTGTATGCGCGGCGGAAATCTGCACCCTGATACGCGATTGGCCTTTGGGCACCACCGGGAAGAAGAATCCGACAACATAAATCCCCTCGGCATACAGATCCCTGGAAATATCGCGCGCCAGTTGAATATCATTACCGAACTTCTGGAAAAGCACCGGCACGATCGGATGCTCGCCCGGTACAATATCAAAGCCGAGACGGCTCATCTCGGCCCGGAAATAGATGGTATTCTCCGTCAGCTTCTCTCTTAATTCCCCCTCCCGCTCAAGCAGCTCAAAAGCTGCTATCCCGGCCGCAACCACCACCGGCGGAACGGAATTCGAGAAAATGTACGGCCGTGATTTCTGACGCAGGATTTCAATTATTTCGCGGCGCCCCGCGGTAAAGCCACCCGTGGCGCCCCCCATCGCCTTGCCCAGTGTGGATGTGATTATATCAACTTTCCCAAAGACATCATGATACTCTATTGAGCCTCTTCCTGTCTTGCCCACAATACCGGTGGCATGAGAATCATCAACCATCACCAGAGCGCAGTAATATGACGCCAGGTTGGTAATCTCTTTGAGTTTGGCGATGTCGCCGTCCATCGAAAATACCCCATCGGTGGCGATCAGGATGTTCCTGACCGGCACCGGCTCCTTGTCCAGGCCGGGACTCTCCCACACATCAATCCCCTCGCGCGCTTTTTTGAGCACCGCTTCCAGAGAATTCATATCGGCATGATCATAAATAAACCGTTTCGCCTTGCAGAGACGGATCCCGTCAATTATGCTCGCATGGTTGAGCGAATCGGTGATAATGGCATCCTCCGGCCCCAGAAGCGATTCGAAAAGTCCGCCGTTGGCGTCGAAACATGAGGAGTACAAAATGGCCTCCTCGGTGCGATAAAACTCCGCAATCTTCCGCTCCAATTCCTTATGCAAATCCTGTGTCCCGCAGATAAACCTTACCGAGGAAAGACCGTAACCGTATTTGTCCAGCGCCTTATGCGCCGCTTCGACGATGCGCGGGTGATTGGCCAGCCCCAGGTAGTTATTGGCGCAGAAATTCAGCACCTCCCGAGGCTCGGCGCCGGCGGGAAACGAAACCATGATATTCGGCTTCTGGTCGGATAGAATAATCCTTTCCTCCTTCAGAAGCCCGGCATCCCGTATTTTAATCAATTCCTGATTCAAATCATATTTCACTCTTTGATACATATCATCTCCTTAACTTCCCTCAAATTTAATTCACATTTCGTCCGTAGCAAAGAACTAATTAAATGCATAAACCGGCCCCAATTGCTTTCTATCATTAATTCACCGCAATAGTATCAAATAAAAACCGGCGGGTCACACGACGACGCCGGTAACTGGTTGATTGTGTTGCGATGTTTACATCCCGAACCGGTCGATAATATCCTGTTTCGTCTTATGCAATATATCAAACTTCTTTCCCACCTTGGTGAAAGCCGCCAGCGCCTTCTCCAGATGGTGCATCTCGTGCGCCGCCGAAAGCTGCGTGCGGATTCGTGCCTGCCCTTTGGGTACCACCGGGAAGAAGAATCCCACTGCATAAATCCCCTCATCATATAAAGCCATGGCAACATCCTGGGACAACTTGGCGTTGAACAACATCACCGGAACAATCGGCGTCTCCCCTTCCTTTATAATCAATCCCGCCTCGGTCAGCCCTTTCCGCCAGAAAATCGTATTCCGCTCCAGTTTGTCGCGCCGCTCGGTGGTGCGGCTGATAATATCGAGTACGGCATTCGCGCCTGAAACCACCACCGGAGGGATAGTATTCGAAAATAGATACGGCCTTGCCTTCTGCCGGCATATTTCCACAATCTCTCTTCTCCCCGAGACACAGCCGCCCGAAGCCCCGCCCAGCGCCTTGCCCAGCGTCGTCGTGATAATATCGATCTTGCCGACCACGCCGCAATGCTCATGAGTCCCTCTTCCCGTCTTTCCGATAAAACCCGAGGCATGCGAATCATCGACAAATACCATGGCGCCGTATTTCTCCGCCAGTGCCACAATCTGATCCAGCTTGGCCAGATCGCCGTCCATCGAAAACGCTCCGTCGGTGATAATCAATTTTATCCGCATCTTCTGATGCAACTGCAGCTTCTCCTCCAGATGCGCCATATCGGAGTGCTTGAAAGTATCCGTCTGCGCCTTGCAAAGCCTCATCCCGTCCACAATCGAGGCGTGCACGAGACGATCGGCAATCATCACATCCTGATCGGTCAGGACCGCTTCGAACACCCCCGCGTTGGCATCCATGCAGGAAGGAAAGAGAATGGTATCTTCCGTTCCCAGGAATTTCGTCAGCTTCCCTTCCAGTTCCTTGTGAATATCCTGCGTCCCGCAGATGAAACGCACCGAGGACATCCCGTATCCGCGACGGTCCAGCCCCTTGTGGGCCGCATCGATCACCTCCGGATGCGATGAAAGACCGAGATAATTGTTGGCGCACATGTTGATTACATGCTTCATGGCCGCGCCCACCGGAAATTCCACTTCAATCTCCGAACTCTGCGGCGCACAGATTATCCTTTCCTCTTTGAATATCCCCCCTTGACGAATATTCTCCAATTCCGTCCTGAAAATATCTCTGACACTGTCTTGAAAGGCCATATTTCACCTACTGCACGTTGAAATCTTTTAGAAGTGCATAAATATTATCCACCGTATCAAATGCCTCGGGAGTCGCTTTGGCATCCGGTATCTGAATGTTGTAATTATTCTCCAGAAACCGCTTCAGCGAAACCATGGAAAAGGAATCGACGATACCGCCCGAGATGAGCGGCGTGCTGAATGTTATCTCGCGGTCATCTCCTTCTTCGAGATATTCGTTCTTTACATAAGTTAAAACGATTTTTTTGACGTCCGACATATCTATCTCCTTGGTACAGTTTTAATCGTTCTCCAGCGTCGAAATGTCGCCGATTTCCTCGCCCCATTCCTGGGCCCGCAATACCCGTCGCATAATCTTCCCACTTCTGGTTTTCGGAAGCGAGGCGACAAATTCAATTTCCTGCGGCATGGCCAGCGGCGAGAGTTTCTTGCGGATAAAATTCATTATCTCCAGATCCAGCGACTTGGACGGCTCAAAGCCGGGCTTGAGAGCGATAAAAGCTTTGACTACTTCCATATTGACCGGATCCGGTTTTCCCACCACTGCTGACTCCGCCACCGCCTCATGCTCCAGAAGAGCCGACTCTATTTCAAACGGCCCGACCAGGTGCCCGGCCGTATTTATGACATCATCATCACGTCCCACAAACCAGAAATACCCCTCCTCATCGATACTCGCTCTGTCCCCGCAAATGTACCATCCCTTTTTGAATTTGCTCTTATAGGTCACTTCATTGTTCCAGTACGTCCGGAGCATCGAGGGCCAGCCCGGTTTGAGGGCAATCAATCCCACCACACCCGCTTTCTTTATCGGTTCATGAGTGTTCAAATCGACCACCGTGGCGGTGATACCCGGAAATGCCTTTCCCATCGAACCCGGTTTTACCTTCATCCCGGGATAGTTGGAAATTACTATGGAACCCGTCTCCGTTTGCCAGTACGTATCATAGAAAGGAATACCGAACACCTTTTTCGACCAGTGCACCGCCTCGGCGTTGAGCGGTTCGCCGACCGAGCAAAGATGGCGCAGTGACGAAAGATCATGCTTCCGCACCAGTTCATCCCCTTCCTTCATCAGCGACCGTATCGCCGTCGGCGCCGAATACCAAACCGTGATTTTGTACTTTTCTATGAACTTATACCAGCTTTCCGCCTTGAAACCGCTGTCGAGCACGCATTGTGTGACACCATTGACCCAGGGGCCGATAATGCCGTAGGAGGTGCCGGTCACCCAGCCGGGATCCGCTGTGCACCAGTACAGGTCATCATCTTTCAAATCCAGTACATACTTGGTCGTGATATACTGGGAAATAAGGGAGTAATGGACATGCTGCGCGCCTTTCGGCTTGCCGGTGGTGCCGGATGTATAGTGCAGCACCGAAGGAGTCTCACCCTTTGAAGGAAAAATATCGAACTTATCGATCCGCTCTTCCTTTTCCATGAAGAACGCAATTTCCTTTTCCCGCAACGGCTTGCTTCCGTCATCATCAATAACCAGAATATGTCTCAGATATGGCATCTGCGGTACAATATTGCGCACCTTGGCGAGATGCTTCTTCTGAGTGATAATGGCCGCCGTCTGAGCATCTTCCAGACGAGTGATAAGTGATTCGGAACCGAAAGCCGAATAGAGTGGTTGCGCGATACCGCCCATTTTCAATATCCCTAAGAATCCCAGATACAATTCGGGCACCCGATCCATAAACAGGCAGATTCGCTCTCCGCTCTGAAGGTCCAGCTCTTTCAGGTAATGGGCGATCGTATTGGTGAGAACCCGCAAATCGTCGAAAGTGTACTTCTTGACCGTCCCATCATACCCTTCCCAAATGAAAGCCAACTTGTCCTTCTTCCCCATCCGGCAGATCCGGTCGGTGCAATACTCGCCGATATTGATTATATCCCCCGGTTTGTACCCGAGCTCTTTCTCGGATACCTCCCATGTAAAGTCCTTTACTCTTTCCTCATAACTACCCAGATTATACATGATGCTTCTACCTCTTTGGTTGATCCACTCTATAAGCGAAAATCAAATATTCATAACTCCGGCATGCCGGATTATTCCATTCCCCTACATCATCAAAACCACTTTTGATGCCGGGATCTCCATCGATACCGCCGTTTCCATCGCCTTGATAAAGTCCTTGAACGGAAAATGATGACTTATTACCGGACGGACATCGACCTTGCCGTTGTCTAGAAGGTTCCGCAGTTGATACCAGGTCTCGAACATCTTTCGACCGTTGATACCGATCACCGTCGCCCCCTTGAAAACGATACTGTTGGCAAAATCGAACTCAAACGGCGCCGGGGCGATACCGAACGATGTGAATGTCCCCATCCGCCGCAGAATCGAAAACCCGTCTTGCACGGCATTCTTGTTTCCGGCCATGTCGAGCACTACATCCACTCCCCCGCCGGTTTCTTCCACCACCCGCTTGACATAATCCTTTTCGGTGGTGACATTGATACTGATATCCGCCCCCATTTTGCGGCAGATATCCAGATTGAACGGCATCATTCCCAAATTGTAAATCCTGGCCGCGCCCACCGCCCGCGCGATTCCGCAGGCAAAAGCGGCAATCGGGCCGTCGCCGATAATGGCAATCTTCTTGGCCGCCACATGGCTCTCCATAACGGTATAGGTGGCGTTCCCAAACGGCTCCTGCACCGAGGCGATATCCGCCGGCAGTGACGGATCGTTCTTCCAGCAGCAAATTTCAGGAATGACCGCATACTCCGCAAAAATGCCGTTCACATCGACCCCCAGTATGGAAAGATTCCGGCAGAGGTGCATACTCCCGGTGCGGCATTGATAACAATGGCGGCACGGTATATGCGTTTCCGCCGAGATAAAATCCCCTACTTTGACACTCTTCACGAACGCGCCGACCTCGACCACCTCGCCGCAGCATTCATGCCCGAACACCATCGGCGGTTTGATACGCCCCTGCGCCCAGAGATCCCAGGTATAGATATGCTTATCTGTCCCGCAGATAGAACAGGCCTTTATCTTAATCAGCACTTCATCCGGTTTGGGCCGGGGGATATCTATTTCGGCCAGTTCGGCTCCGGGGGCTGCCCGCATTTTCATGGCCGCTATCATTTTTCCCGACATTTATGTTCCTTTCTCAAGCAAAGTCATAACATCGTTCAAGCTTGTGAAAATAATAATTTGCCGCCCAAAAGTCAATCTGAATAGCCCGCTCTTTTTCTCCCCCTTTCCCGTCAAACCGACAAGAATCCAACCCAAATGCCGCCACATTTCTCCACAGTCCCAGCCCCACTTTTCCAATATTTCACATTGACCTTCAAATATGAACATAATATTTTACAGCCGGGAAATGGTCAAATTGGCAAGAAACGTCCGTCGTGCGATAGGCGATAGGTCACTTGCTTCATTGCCCAAAAATGTTATGGGAGAATAGGCGCGACAAAAATCGGGAGCAACATAAAACTATGTCTGAACTTGATATTATAAAGCAAATCGAAAAAAAGCTCGATATAGAACTGAAGGAACTACATAGCATAGAATGGGGCGGTAAAGGCTATACCATAGACCATGAGAAGCACATAACAAGCTTAACTCTACGTTCATGTGTGATAAAGGATCTAGATTCCATTGTCGCCCCTCTCACCGCATTGACCAATTTGACCGAATTAAGGTTGGTGAATGATCGACTCAGCGATCTTTCCCCGCTTGCTGCGCTGATCAATTTGACCGATTTAGACGTAAGCTCTAATCAACTCAGCGATCTTTCCCCGCTTGCTGCGCTGTGCAATCTAACCCGATTGGATTTACGTTTCAGTCAAATCACCGATCTTTCCCCGCTTGTTGCCCAACGCAATCTGACCCAATTAATTGTAAGCTTTAATAAGATCAACGAACTCTCCCCGCTTGCTGCGCTAGCCAATTTGACGCAATTGGATGTAAGCTCCAATCTTATTACCGATCTTTCCCCGCTCGCTACGCTCAGCAATTTGACCCACTTATATGTATTTAACAATAAAATCACAGATCTTTCCCCGCTTGCCGCGCTGGGCAATTTGACCCAGTTATATATATTTTCCAATAGAATCGCCAATCTTTCCCCGCTTACTGCATTGAGAAATTTGACCGCATTATATACAAGCGATAATGAAATCACCGACCTTACCCCGCTGAAGCGCCTTAAAAATTTAAGACAATTGCAACTGCAAAGAAATCCCATTACCCAACTGCCGTCTTGGATTACAGAGTTTGACATGGATATCGGATGGATGGAATATGGTTCGGAAGGAAATTACATAGCTTTCTACGATAATCCATTGATTACCCCGCCGCCCGAAATCGTCAAACAGGGGAAAGAACCTGTCAGAAATTATTTTGAGCAATTGAAGGAGCAGGAAGAAGATTATTTATTTGAAGCAAAAATATTGATCCTCGGTGAGCCGGGGGCAGGCAAAACCTCTATGGCACGCAAAATGCAGAATCCCGACTGCGATTTGCCCAAGGTGGATGAAACCACCAAGGGTGTCGTCGTTAATCAATACCATTTCCCCCTGCACGAAGAAGACTTTAAGGCATTTAAACACCCCGATAAATTGCAGGATCGCAAATTCCGCCTTAACCTGTGGGATTTTGGGGGTCAGGAAATCTACAGGGCCACGCACCGTTTTTTTCTCTCCAAACGAGCCATCTACGCGCTGGTAGCCGACAGCCGCAATGAAGATACCGACTTTAATTACTGGCTCCATATTGTAGAAATATTCGGTGGCGATAGTCCCTTGCTCATTGTCCTCAATGAAAAATATCAACGCAAGCGGAACCTCGATATTACCGCTATGAGGAAAAGGTTTTCCAATGTTCGCGAAGTACTGGATGTTGATTTTGCCGAAACCGACAAAACCCGTCTGAGTAAGCTAGAGCGGGCAGTCAAATATCTTGCTTCCCAACTGCCGCATGTCGGCAGCCCTGTTCCTTCCAGATGGACGGTGGTGCGCGAGGCTTTGGAAGACGATAAGCGCAATACCATCACTCTGCAGGATTACTTAAAGATCTGCCAGTACAACGGGATCACAAAATCCAAAGATGCCTTGGTCCTTAGCCAGTATTTCCACGATATCGGTGTCTTTCTTCATTTCCAGGACGATCTTTTGCTCAATAACACTATTTTTCTAAAACCTAATTGGGCAACTACCGCCGTCTATAAAGTGCTCGATGACCCCCTGCTCAACCAACAGCATGGTCGTTTTAATAAGAAAGATGCCAAAACGATATGGTGCGAGGAGGAATATGCCCTTGTCTGCAGTGAACTGCTGAAATTGATGCAGAAGTTCTTCCTCACTTACGAGATCGGCAATACCGGCGAGTATATCGTACCCGAACGTCTTATTGCCGTTCAGCCGCAGTATCCCTGGGATGACAGCGACAATCTCCTCCTGCAATATAAATACGATTTTTTCATGCCCCGCGGTATTCTGTCCCAATTCACCGTTCAAATGCACCGTTATATCACCAATCATGATTACGTCTGGAAACGGGGTGTTGTAATTATGCGCGATAACGCCACCGCCGAGATTACCGAAAGCTACGATACCCGTTCTATCAATATCAGAATTGCCGGTAAGAACAAGCGCGATTTCATGACGATTATCACCGAACAAATGGACCAGATCAATGCACAATACGAAAAAATGCCGGTCGAGAAGATGATTCCCTGCAATTGCTCGGAATGCAAGAGCGCGAAGAAACCTTATTTCTTTGAGCAAAAAAAATTGAAGCGCCGTCTTGAGAATAATATATTTGATGTACAGTGCGAAATCAGTTTTCAAAACGTTAGCATCCGTAATCTTATTGATGAGACCTTTATCGAAGAAAGACGTCGGCATTTGGGGGAAGAAATGTCGGTTAAGTCGGGAATAATCAAACGGAACAAAGTGTTCATATCCTATTCCCATAAAGATGAAAAATGGCTTAGACGTGTGCAGACACATTTGAAAGCATTGGATAATCTGGGCATTGTGGTCAATTTATGGGATGACACCAAAATCAAGAGCGGAACGAGATGGCGGCCGGAAATCGAAAAGGCTTTATCCGAGACGAAAGTTGCGATCTTACTGGTCAGTACCGATTTCTTGGCCTCAGATTTTATCCAAGAAGATGAACTTCCTCCATTACTTAAGGCCGCCGAGAATGAAGGCGCTACCATCCTTTCGGTTATTATTGAGCCATGTCTATTCGACAAAGCATCGAAACTCGCAGAGTTTCAAGCGGTAAATGAACCCTCAAAGCCGTTATCCGGTTTGAAGAAAAACGAACAAGAAGAAATATTGGTGTCTCTGGCAAAAAGAATTGCTGAATTGATGAATGAAGATGCATGACGCGCTATAAAGGTGGCCTATAGAAAAGGCGGCCCCAAAAGCCGCCTTTCATACCTGAGTCCGACAAATTCTATATATCCGCACTGGATAGAACAACTTCACCCAGGTTTAACCGGGTAACCCTCAGCTTGCTGAGGGAATTTTGTTTCAAGTTGCATATGTCGCAACCCCCGCGCCTGTCCCGTACCCTTGGTCGGGGGTTTCGACCATTCCTATTTCTCCTCTGCTGCATTCCCTTGGTCATATGATATAAATATCAACTATTTTAATTGTCAAGCTATCACATTAAGTCGCCATGTGCCCCTCTCCCCTGGGAGAGGGATCAAGGGTGAGGGCAAACAAAAACACTACAGCTTCGATGGTAAATTGGCCACTCCCCCCTATTATAAAGAGCAGAGTGATTTATATGTATGCTGAAGAAAAACTATTTATTGCCAATTCCACTGTCAAAAACTGTCACTCCGGAGGCCTATACGCTCCAAAATCGCTACAAGATCACTACAACAGAATACAAAAATGAAGAAACGAACTCCCCCCGGGCGTGGGGCCATCGGGCTCCATCCCGCAAAATCAATGCAACCTCGAAAGATCCCGGAAATGAAGAACAAAGCCAAATTTGTTGCCCTAAAACGGACCTCCCAAAACCTATGCAACTCTTGCTCCGATAATAATATGGCAAAGCATTACCATTTCCATCCGAATTATGCGGAAAATTCAAAATACGAACCCAAATATCGACATCTGATTGTCATGCAACCGCTTCACTGTAAATATTCTGGCTTCGCTCCCTTTCCGGCACCTACCCGGAACAACCAAATACTTGGGACACAACATCATAACACGAACGCGCCAATCCGTATCTCATCCATAAAAAAAGGCCCCACCGGGGCCTCTTATATTCATGAGTCGGATGCTCTTTCTAAGCCGTCACCACCTGCTCTTTTGACACTTCCAGATTCTCCACCCCCATGCAGGTTCCGAG
Source organism: Candidatus Zixiibacteriota bacterium (assembly GCA_026397505.1). Classification (NCBI taxonomy): domain Bacteria; kingdom Pseudomonadati; phylum Candidatus Zixiibacteriota; species Candidatus Zixiibacteriota bacterium. Next base: position 14,795 of record JAPLUR010000049.1, on the reverse strand, counting down.
CGACAACGCCGTCTGAAGAAGCGGCGAGTTGTGCTCGATCTTGCGCACCCGGCCCGCCACCTCGCTTATCGGAACATGCTTTATTTCATTCCCGCGCAATCCCACCATATTCCCGAATTTCTTCTGATGCGCCAGATGCACCGCCGCTGTCCCAAACTGGCTGGCCAGAATCCTGTCGAATGCCGTCGGCGTCCCGCCGCGCAGAAGATGCCCCAGTATCGTCACTCTTGTCTCCAGTTTGGTCAGTCCTTCAATTTGCGCCGCCAACTGGTTCGATACCCCGCCCAGACGAATCTTATCGGGGCTGTTGTCGACCACCCGTTTCACCACCATCTCGCCCCCCTCCACCTTGGCTCCCTCGCCGATGACGATGATACTGAAATTCCGCCCATCCCGATTCCTCTTGCGGATTTCATCGCAGATAACATCGATATGGTACGGCAGCTCCGGTATCAGGACTATGTCGCCGCCGCTGGCCACCCCCGAGGCGAGCGCCAGCCATCCGGCGTACCGCCCCATCACCTCGACAATCATCACCCGATGATGCGCCTGCGCCGTGGAATGCAATTTATCAATCGCGTCCGCCGCAGTCGTCATCGCCGAGTCGAATCCGAATGTCTGGTCGGTACCGTACAGGTCATTGTCGATCGTCTTGGGCACACCGATAATATTGATCCCCTTCTTGGTCATACCGTCGGAGGCCGCCATAGTGCCGTCACCGCCGATGGCGATAAGGGCATCCAACCCCAGGCGCTCGAAATTCTGCACCCCCTGCGAGGAACGATCAAGATAGATATAATCCTCACCCTGCAGAACCGGGAAATGAAACGGGTCGGCCCGGTTGGATGTCCCCAGTATCGTACCTCCCAGGGTCAGGATACCCGAAACATCGGAGGACTGCAGTTTCCGGTAGCGGTTCTCTATCAAACCTTCATAACCATCGAGGAACCCGACTATCTCCATGTCATAATCATGCACGGCAGTTTTCACCACCGCTCTCAGAACAGCATTAAGCCCGGGGCAATCGCCGCCGCCGGTCAGGACCCCCAGTTTCATTCTATCTGGCATAACTCCCTCGTTTCTCCCTCTTCCCTAAGAGGAAACCTCCTGCATCTCTTTTTCCTTCACCAGAGCAAGATATGTCTTTTCAAAGGATGTGGCAAGCTTTGCCGCGGCCTCAGCATACTGTGCCTTATCCCCCCACCCGGCCGAGGGGTCGAGAATGTAAGCCGGAACGTTGGGACATTCCTCGGGGACCTCGAAACCGAATATATTATCCTTTCGATATCCGACATTTTTCAACCTGCCCTCAAGGATGGCCGTTATTACGGTGCGAGTCAGTTGAATGCTGATTCTTTCGCCGGTTCCGTAGGGGCCGTTGATCCAGCCGGTATTGACCAGCCAGCAGTCGGCCTGATGCCGTTTCATTTTCTCGGCCAGAAGATTGGCATAGACAGCCGGTTCCAGCGCCATGAATGGCGCCCCAAAACAGGGGCTGAAAGTCGCTTTCGGTTCGGCGACCCCCTGCTCGGTCCCCGGTATCTTGGCGGTATATCCGATCAGGAAATATTTGCGGGCCATCTCGGGGGTCAGCCTTGCCACCGGCGGCAGGACGCCAAAAGCATCGGCGGTCAGAAATATGATATTATTCGGGTGCCCGCCGACACCGCTGGGGACAATGTTTTCTATGTGCGTGATCGGATAGGCGGCGCGGGTATTCTCGGTCAGCGAGGAATCGTTGAGATCAACCCGCCGCGTCTCAATATCGATCGCAACATTTTCGAGCACCGTGCCGAACTTGCGGGTGCATTCGAATATTTCCGGCTCGCCCTCCGGCGAAAGGCGGATTACTTTGGCATAGCATCCCCCCTCGAAATTGAATATCCCCTCCTCGCTCCAGCCATGCTCGTCATCGCCGATAAGCCGCCGCCCCGGTTCGGTCGAGAGCGTCGTCTTGCCGGTGCCGGAAAGACCAAAGAAAATAGCTGTATCGCCGGCGGCGCCCATATTGGCCGAACAATGCATCGAAAGAATATTTTTCTGAGGCAGAAAGAAATTTTCCACCGTGAAAATAGCCTTCTTGATTTCCCCCGCATAGCTGGTGCCGCCAATAAGGACCATTTTCTTCTCGAAATTGAGGATAATGAAGGACTCTGAATTAGTGCCATCCAATTCCGGCAGGGCATGGAAATGGGGCAGATTGATAACGGTAAATTCCGGCTGGAAACAGGCCAATTCATTTTTATCAAGCACCCGGATAAACATGTTGCGGACAAATAAGTTATGCCACGCGGTCTCATTTATTACTCTAATCGGAAGACGGTATTTGAGAGACGCCCCGGCATAGCAATCCTGGACATAAAGCTGTTTCCCCTGCAGATAGGCCAGTACCCTATAATAGAGGGCGTTGAACTTCTCCCGATCAAATGGCCGGTTCCCCTCCCCCCACCATATCCGCTTCTCCGTCCCCGGTTCTTTGACGATGAATTTATCCTTGGGCGAGCGACCAGTGTGGTGTCCCGTGCGAACCACCAGCGGCCCCAAATGCCCGACAAATCCCTCGCGGTTGCGAACCGCCTCTTCATAAAGAGCGGGGGTCGACAGATTCCAATAGACCGGCCCGGTATTGGTCAGGCCATACATGGCAAGGTTCTTTTCCGACATATCAAATACTCCCTTCCTTTTTTTCAAGACACATATGCTTGTTTTCGACAAATTCGGCCATACATTGATGGCTCAGAAATTATATAATCGTCTGTTTTATATTGAATATGAAATCTTCAAAGCATAAATTCTTTCTTTATAATGACGATTTTAATATAGATAGCCACAACTTTTTATGCAGGAATAGAAATTCGACAACATTGCCTTCAGGGATGAAAATATGAAAGTTAAGCAATTCCTTGTTTTACCCAACCTTCCAGAACGTATCCAGAGGCTTCGCGAGTTGGCCATGAACCTCTGGTTTTCCTGGAACTGGAATATTGTCAAGCTGTTCATCCGCATTGACTCCGAAATGTGGGAGAAGGCTAATCAAAACCCTATCGAGATGCTGGCCTATCTCCCGCAGTCGAAACTTGAGGAGGTCGCCAATGATGAGGCCTTTCTGGCCAATCTCGATAGAGTATACGCCGATTTTCAGGAATATCTAACTGCCAAACGTTGGTATGACAAGACTTTTCCCGACCGGAAAGATGCACAAATTGCCTACTTTTCCTGTGAATATGGAATTGATACCGGCCTGCCGATTTATTCCGGCGGCCTCGGCCTCCTATCGGGGGACCACCTGAAGGCGGCCAGCGATCTGGGTGTCCCGCTGGTGGCAATCGGGCTTCTTTATCGTTACGGTTATTTCCGGCAATTCCTTTCCTCTGATGGCTGGCAGCAGGAGCGGTACGAGGAGAATGACTGGTATCACATGCCGGTCACTCTGGAAAAAGATGAAAAGGGAAATCCCATAAAATTCACCGTCGATTTTTCCGGAACGCCGGTTTATGTCCAGATATGGAAAGTAATGGTGGGGATAATTCCCCTCTACCTTCTCGACACCAACATCCCTGACAACTCCAGCAAATATCGCGAGATAACCTCCGTGCTCTATAGCGGCGACAAAGACACCCGCCTTCGCCAGGAAATCCTTCTCGGTATTGGCGGGGTTAAAGCGCTGAAGACGCTTGGTATTAAGCCGGCGGCTTATCATCTTAATGAGGGACATTCAATGTTCCTTCTGCTGGAGCGGATTCGCTCTTTGATTGAAACGGAGAAACTGACTTCTCAGGAAGCGCTTCAGGTGGTCTGGTCATCGACGATATTCACTTCCCACACGCCCGTTCCGGCCGGAAATGAGAGTTTCGACCCCAAGCTTTTGGAGAGGTATCTCAAGGATTATGTCGAAAATATCGGTATTACCTGGAACCAATTCCTCGCCATCGGGCGGGTTTTTCCGGCCGATGAGAACGAGCAGTTCGGCATGACCGTGGCGGCTCTGCGACTCTCCGCTTTCAATAACGGTGTCTCCAAATTGCACGGCCGGGTGACCCGCAGCATGTGGCATAATATCTGGCCCAACCTGCCGGTCGAGGAAATTCCAATCAGTTCCATCACCAACGGGGTGCATCTTCGCTCCTGGCTTAGCCACGATATGGTCGACCTCTTTGATACATATTTCGGCCCCAAGTTCACCAAACAGCCGGCGACCTTCGAGAACTGGGAATTCATCCATAAGATACCCGATGCTGAACTCTGGCGAGTACACCAGCGGCGGCGCGAGCGGCTGGTCTTTTTTGCCCGCAAGCGGCTCAGAATGCAGTTGACCCGCCGCGGCGCATCTTCCCTGGACATCAAGTTGTCCGAGGAAGTACTTGATCCGCAAATCATGACGATCGGATTCGCCCGACGGTTTTCATCTTATAAGCGGGCTTTCCTGCTGTTTAAGGATGCCGCCCGCCTCAAAAAGCTGATTAATAATCCCGAGATGCCGGTACAGATTATTATTGCCGGCAAGGCGCATCCGCTCGATAATCCCGGCAAGGAAATCATCAAACAGATTCTTCAGGTTTCTTCGCAGGAGGAATTCCGCCGCCGGATCGTCTTCCTCGAGGATTATGATATTAATATCGCGCGTTATCTTGTGCAGGGCGTTGATGTCTGGCTCAACAATCCGCGGCGGCCGCAGGAGGCCTCCGGCACCAGCGGCATGAAAGCGGCCATCAACGGGGCGGTCAATGTCTCGATTCTTGACGGCTGGTGGTGTGAGGGATATACGCCGGAAACCGGCTTTAAAATCGGCAACGGCGAGGAATATGACAACGCCGATTACCAGGATAATCTCGAAAATCAATTTCTCTATGATGTTCTCGAACGCGAGGTCGTCCCCTTATTTTATAAGCGGAACGGCATCAGTCTTCCCTACAAATGGGTCACCATGATGAAGAATTCCATTGCCATGGCCGGGAAAGATTTCAGTTCGCATCGGATGGTTGAGGACTATGCCCGCCGCGCTTATATCCCTGCCATAAATGCAGCCGCCCTGCTTTCGGGAAATAACTTCGAGCCGACCCGAAAACTGGCCGCCTGGCAGGCGGGGATCACCTCGAAATGGGACCAGATCATTGTCGATAATATTGAGACGCCGGCCATGGAAACCTCTCCCAAAGTAGGTGACCGAATTCCGGTGACTGTGAGAATCGTTCTGGGAGAAATAAATCCTGCCGATGTCGTGGTTCAGATTATTGCGGGAAATCTCAATTCCCTTGAACAAATGAATAATTATGAGTCGGTCATAGCCACCAGATTGGAGGCGGGAATCGCACTTCCACCCGGACAATTTGTCTATCAGGCCGAGGTCATTTGCAAGGAATCGGGGCGGTTCGGGATCGCCGCCCGTGTCATTCCACACCATGAGAATCTGGTGCATAACAAAATACCGCGCCTGATTAAGTGGTGGTGACAAAAGAAAATAGTCCCTGATACTCATTTCTTTCTCTTCCCGAAACGGCATTTGCTGTGTCAGGATGATTTGATTGCGGCTGACATTACTCTTTTTCCCGGGGCGCTTGCCAAACCGTAACAATTCTATTAGATTCTTCGTCTAAAAATAAAATTGAATGATTTTTAACTGGAGTTGAATAATGATAAGACTATTCCTGACCATCCTCGGCCTGCTGATGCTGCTCACATCCAGCCTCTTATCCGCCGAATGGCAGATCACCAACCTTGATAACGGCCTGAAAGTGATGATTCTGGAAGCACATCAGGTTCCTCAGGTCAACATCTCGACAACCGTCAAAGTCGGCGCCAAGAATGAAACCGATTTCTATGACGGGGCCACGCATCTTCTGGAACATCTCATCCTCTTTCGGGGCACCGAAAAAATGACCGGTGAAAAAGTGGGGGAAGAAATGCGCAGACATGGCGCTTATTTCAACGGAAGTACTTCACAGGATTGGACCGACTTTGAGATCTCCCTCCCGGCCGAATATCTCGAATTCGCCCTGCAGATACATTCCGACATGCTCTTCCGCTCCAATTTCGGTCCCGAGGCCATGAATGAGGAACGTCAGGCAGTGATGGAGGAAATTAACATAAATGAGGATAATCCGGGGGCGAAGGTGTACTATTCCAGTCTAAAAAGCCTGTATAAGGGTCATCCTTACGAAAAGGATGTTCTCGGAACCAAGGGAAATATCGGCAACATCCCTCGTGATTCGGTTTATGCTTATTATAAAAGATATTATGCCCCCAATAATATGACATTGGCAATTGTGGGCGATATCGACGCCGCCACCGCTCTGGACTTGGTCAAGAAGTACTTCGCCGATATAAAATCAGGAACGGCGCCGTTGGATCAGTACAATCCACCCCCCAAATACTCTCAGGTCACCAAAATTGAAATAAAGAAGGATATCGCCCAGGCCTATCTGATGATGGGCATGGTCGGGCCTAAAGCCGACAGCCCCGATCAGTACGCTCTCGATTTGCTCTCAAACATTATCGGCGGAGGCCAATCCAGCCGTTTATGGAAAAGGCTCAAAGACCAGCTCGGTATAGTCAATTCAATTTATTTCGCTTTCAGCACTTCAAAATATGAGGGACCTATTTATGCCTCGGCCGTTCTGGAACCCGCCAAAATTCCCGAGGCCGAGACGGCTATCAGAGAAATACTTGCCGATGCAAAAAAAGGAGACTTCACCGAAAACGAATTGCGGAAAGCAAAGAATTCGCTTCTGACCGCTTTCTATATTTCTCATGAAGTGGGGCTCGATATTGCCGACAGTTATGCCCAATATGATTCTTTTATCGGATACAAATACCTCGAGGACTATCCGGGAAAGATCGAAAAGGTGACGCTGGCCGATTTGACGGCGGTGGCGCAGAAATATCTCAATACCGATTCATATATCCTAACCACGGTGGTGCCGAAATGAGGAAAAATACCATACTTATTGTACTATTGCTCACCTTTGGCTGGTGGGTCAACAGCTGTGCCCGGAAAGAAACTATCGCCATTGATCCCGATGGTTTCGGCATTACAACTCTGGACAACAACATAAAGATTCTATTCAACACCGACAAGACCACCTCGCTGACCGGCGCCCGAATATTGATCGGCGGCGGGATCCTCACCGAGACATCCGAAAATAACGGCATCTCCAATCTGACCATAAAAATGCTTTTGAAGGGCAACGATCGGATGAACGCCGACCAGATTACCGAAAAATTAGATTTTCTTGGAGCGCAGGTCGCGGCCGATTGCTTTCGTGATTTTACGACCATCAACATTGTCTGCCTGTCTAAGAATTTCGAGGAGGCGTTCAATATTATCAGTCGCTCTTTGATTGCGCCGACTTTCCCTGAAACGGAATTGGAAAAGCTGAAAATTGAAATCGAAGGAACCATCAGGGCCGAGAGCGACGATCAGGAGAGATCTTCAGCCAAACTCTTCTGGAAAACTATTTATGGCGATAATGCTTATGGCCTGCCTTTGTATGGTACGGTTGAGAATATCAGGAAAATCGACGCGGCGGCTATCAAGGGACATTGCCGGAAATATATGGGCGGCAATAATATCATCGTTGCCTTTTCCAGCGACCTTCCCCCCGAAAAGCTCATGACTATAGTCTCGACATTACGAGAATTGCCGTCCGGCGCCGAGACTATCCCCACTCCCAACCTGCAGTTGCAAACCGGGAAGGAGGGATTTATTAATTATGACCGCAATCAATCCTTCATATTTTACGGCTATCCTCTGAAACACCTTTCGGCGGCTGACGTCCCGCTTCTAATGTCTGCCAATGAGGTTATGGGAAGGGGTATCGGCTCACGGCTCTGGGGATTGCGTCAGAAAGAGCAACTGGCTTACACGGTTTATTCGCAATTCGGTCTTAATAAGTACGACGCCATTTTCCGGGCCGGCATTGGAACCGATACGTCTAAAGTCGCGATCGCGCTGGCTTCATTGAATCGTGAAATGAAGAAGCTTTATGACGATGGGATTACGGAAGGGGAACTCGCCGACGCCAGGGTCAGAATAAAAAACAGCCTTATCTATCAGATCGACCAGAAGGAAAAACGCGCGATCAATATGGCCTATTACGAGTTTATTGGATACGGCTATAAATTCATAAATGAGCTTATCGCCGGGGTCGACAAGGTGACCGTCGCAGAGGCCAATCGCTTCATCAAAGAAAATTTTGCGCCTGACAAATTATATCTGGCTGTAGTCGGGAAAAAATGATCTAACATTGCCGCCCTGGTTTCATAAGCTTCTGACGCGTCTGCTCTCGAAAAGTTGCCCGGCGGGGCGTGTGCATTTTTGCCGACGGCTCTTGACAGAAGCCGGATTATTTCCGAAATTGACCGGGGATGAAACGGCGTGGAAAGAAATTTCATGGATGGGTGATTAAATTAAAGCTGTATTACAATTTACTTCAAGGAGGAGTGTTATGAATCACAGGCACCAAATCAGATTACTACTATTGATTCTGATCCTGGCCGCCGTCTCCACCGCTTTTGCTTTTGACTTTTCCCAATTCGAGAAAAAGGTCGTGGAGTACAATCTTGACAATGGACTTAAGATTCTCGTTCTCCCGAGGCATGACGCCCCCGTCGTATCGTTCATTACGATGGTCAATGCGGGCGGCGCGGATGATCCCAAGGGGGGAGGCGGAACGGCTCACCTGTTCGAGCATATGGCTTTTAAGGGAACCAAAGATATCGGCACCACCAACCTGCAGAAGGAACTGAAATGGATGGATGAGGAAGATCGTATCGACGCCCTCCTCCGCGCCGAGAAAGCCAAACGGGATCTGGCCGATACGATCAGGATTGCCTCCCTGCAGGCCGAACTGCAGAAGGCCATCGATTCCGCCGTCCAGTTTGTCAAAGCCAATGAATTCATGGAGATTGCCGAGCGCGAGGGCGGTACCGGTCTGAACGCCGGCACCGGCTATGACATAACCGCCTATATGGGCAATTACCCGGCCAATCGCCTGGAACTCTGGATGGCGCTGGAATCAGACCGGTTCATTAATCCGGTCCTGAGAGAATTATATAAGGAAAGAGATGTTATTGGCGAAGAGCGCCGCATGACCAGGGAATCATCTCCCCAGGGGAAGCTGCGGGATGAACTTTTCGCGACGGCCTTTGTCGCTCATCCCTACCATAATTCCCTTATTGGTCCAATGTCCGATATTCAAAACTTCAATCGCGCCTCGGCCATGGCTTTCTACAAGAAATATTATGTTCCCAGCAATATGGTTGTCGTTATTGTCGGAGATGTCAATCCCGAGGAAGTGCTTGCTCTGGCTAAGAAGTATCTCGGAAAAATCCCGGCCGGTCCTAAGCCGGAGCCGATTTTGACCGTGGAACCGCCTCAGGTTGCCGAAAAGCGGGTTACGCTTAACGAAAAGACCCAGCCCGTTTATTTCAAGGCCTTTCATATTCCCGATGCCAACCATCCCGATCGCCCTGCTCTCGATGCGCTGGCAGATTATCTCGGCCAGGGTCGTACCTCCCTCCTTTATAGGACGCTGGTAAAGGATTTGAAGATAGCCACCACGACCGTGGCTTTTGCAGGTTTTCCCGGGAATAAGTACCCCAGCCTTTTTGCCATCGTGGCCTTGCCCTCAAAAGACCGTACCAATGCCGAAAACGACGCCGAAATTTTGAAAATAATTGAAAAAGTGAAAACGGAAACGATCTCACAGGAAGAGGTCGACAAGATAAAAGCCCGCTCCAAAGCATCCTTGATAAACAATCTCTCCTCCAACGAAGGACTGGCGATGCAACTGGCCATGTATCAGACTATCGCCGGCGATTGGCGCCGTCTGTACCGCGAAATGCAGTTGGTTGAGGCCATCACACCGGAAGATATAAACCGGGTGGCCAATAAGTATCTCGATACCAAGGCCAGTACAACTGTCACCCTGGAATCCGAAGAAAAGTAAGCTGAGAGGAGTTATGTTATGAATGGACTAATGAAAGTATTTGTTACTGTTACCCTTTTCCTTGTCTTCTGTTGCGGGACAGGCCTGGGAGGTCAGAAGGCCACTGATAAGCTCAAATATCCTCCCTTAAGAAGCCAGGAACCGCCCAGGATTGAGAAAATCGCCCTGAATAACGGGCTGACCTTATATTTGCTGGAAGACCACGAGCTTCCTATTATAAATGCCGCTGTCCGGCTGGGGGCAGGCGAATACCTCGTCCGTGAGGACAAAGTCGGCCTGGCCGCGATAGCCGGCGCGGTGATGCGGACCGGCGGAACTGAAAAAATGACCGGTGACCAGATTGACTCGGCTCTGGAAGCCATCGGCGCTTCTATCGAAGTCAATGTCAGTCGAACCAGCGGTTCGGCCCGAATGAACATTCTTTCTGATTATGCTGATATCGGGCTATCTATTCTTGCCGATATTTTACGCCGGCCGGTTTTCAGCCAGGATAAAATCGACCTCCAGAAAACCTCCGAGCGGTCAGCCATTGCCCGCCGTAACGACGAACCAGCCGGGATCTGCGGCCGTGAGTTCCGTAAGGTCATTTATGGACTCAAATCACCCTACGCCTTTCACACCGAATACAGCACGATTGATAATATTTCCCGGGAGGATTTGATTGCTTTCCATAAGCAATGTATCACCCCCGAAAACACCATGATTGCCGTCTGGGGTGATTTCAACAAGGATGAAATGGCCGCCAAGCTGAGGAAATATTTTGAGGAGTGGCCGACCGGTCCCGGCAAGGTGCCCAGACTTCCTGAGATGAAGTATGAATTTAAGCCCGGCGTTCATTATATCGCCAAGGACAATATCAATCAGACCAGCATCTACATGGGACATATCGGCGGCTTAACCGGCGACCCCGATTATTTCGCCATGGTGGTCATGAACAATATCCTGGGAGGAGCTTTCAGCAGCCGTCTATTCAATAATGTTCGGAGCAAGCTTGGCCTGGCATATACGGTTGCGGGATACTATTCTTCAAATATCGCCTATCCGGGTATTTATTATAATTATTGCTTTACAAAATCGGAATCCACTGTCAAGGCCATCCGCAGCATGATCGCCGAAATAAAGCGGATGCAGACGGATCCGCCGACACCGGAGGAAATGAGACTCGGTAAAGACGGCTATCTCAATTCCTTTGTTTTCAATTTTGAAGATAAGGGTGAAGTCATCACGAGAATGATGGAATATGACTATTTCGGATTCCCCAGCGACTTCCTCTACAAGGTAAAAGATAACATCGAAAAAGTTACTCCGGCTGATGTTATCGCGGTTGCCCAGAAACGGCTGCACCCCGATGCCCTGCATATAGTGGTCGTCGGCAAAGGGTCTGATTTTGACGAACCCCTCAGTGCCCTGGGGAAAGTTGATACCATCGATGTCACAATTCCGTCCGGCGCCGCCAAAGAGGAAATTGCCGTTACCCCCGAAACACTTGCCAGAGGTAAAGAGCTTTTCAATCTGGCGGTTAAGGCCTGCGGTGGAAAAGAGAATTTCAAAAAGATAAAGGCTGTCTCCTCAAAAGGATCGCTTTCTCTTGTCACTCCGCAGGGGGAATTCGCCCTGCAGACAACTTCCCTTTTCTCTTTTCCGGATAAAACGCGTGAGGTCATTATCACGCCTATGGGTGAGATGATTTCGGTCAGCAACGGCAAAGAGGGCTGGACCAAACAGGGTTCCAATATCATCCCCTCGACCGAGGAACAAATGAAAGAAGCAAAGAAGGAGTCATTCCGAAACACAATTCTCGCTTTCAAAAATGTTGATGATACTGGCTATCAGGTCGTCTTTGTGACAGCCGACAAAGTGGGCGATAAGCCGGTCAATATCATACAGATAGGCACAACCGACGGTCAGACCACTTTCAAGCTGGCGCTGGATGCCCAAACCGGCGTCCCGGTGGCAAAGATCTATTTTGGTCAGACAATGCTGGGACCGGGGAATCTGACCGAGATTTATTCGGATTATAGAGATATTTCCGGGGTGAAGATTCCTTTTGTTGTGCGGATTGAATCCGATGGTCAGAAAGTGGCCGAGGCCAGCCTAACCGATTACCAAATTAATCCGAACATACCGGATGGTTCATTTGACAAGCCGAAATGACATTGGCTTAATTTAAGATTAGCGACTTCTCTGAGAAACGGTCGGCCGGCGATTTCCCGGCCGGCCGTTTCCGTTTGCATCCGTCTCGACTCCCGTCATCCCCCATAATGGCTATGAATTTGGTGAAATCTTATGACGGCCGGATTTTTATTAAATTTTTTGCGATTTTCAGGCTTGATTATTCGTCCCTGATATAGTAAATTCGATATCTGTAAAAATGTTAATTATTTTCTTAAATAATATGAGGGATATATGAAATTACCGAGAATTCCGGCATTTGTGGCGTTTGTGACCATCATGTTGTTGCCGGTGATTGGGGCTGAAACGGGAGCATCCCGGACACTCAGAGAAATCGACCCCCTCCCTACGGCCGGGAAGATATCAGCCAATCTGCCCAATGTGGCGGGTGCCGTTCACAGCGTTGGCAAGATTGGGCTTGCGGTGACCAATCAGGGAAATTTCGGCACCGGTTTTATCGGCAATTTCGTTGACGAAGTGACCGGTCAGCCGGCCCCCTCTTGCCAATACCCTTATCCCAGCCGACTTGAATACCTTTTCGCAGGTGCTTTCTGGATCGGGGCCGTCGTCGGGCGCGATACGCTTGTATCAGTCGGAGCCGATGGGTGGTATGGAACCAGAGAAATGTGGCCCGATCCCATTACCGGATATGCTGACCAGGGGCTGGTGATCCGGCGCTCGATCAGCAATGGCGATTCCGGGGCGGTTTCCGAACAGGATGTCGTCTGTCTTTATACCGATACTTTGACCAGTCCCTCTTTGGTAACCATCGACCCCAGGGATGGGCGGCCTCACATGCCTCTCAATATTGAGGTTGTTCAGCGCAGCTATGCCTGGAGTTATTCCTACGCCGCTGATTTTGTGTTGTTCGACTACGCTATCAAGAATATCGGGCGGAAAAAACTCAACCAGGTCTATATGGGACTCTATGTCGACGGCGATGTCCAGACCATGGGCAGCGCCGCCGGCTTTGCCGATGACATCTGTGGATTTAAGCGGGAAATTGCATCGCCTTTTGGATGCGGTTTTGTCGACACCATTAATATTGCCTGGATTGCCGATAATGACGGTAGAGACAAGGTCGAAGATATCTGCCCTTTCTCGGAAGGGGGCTCTTTGACCAGTGTCACCGGTTCGCGCGTGGTTCGGACTCCTTCGGATTCGCTGAAATATTCCTTTAACTGGTGGGTTTCCAATGGCGATCCCTCCCTTGATTTTGGGCCGCGGAAAGCCGGGACTCCCGAAGACCCCTTCCGGGATTTTGGCGGATTTCTGGGGACTCCGGAGGGCGACCTGAATAAATATTATATCATGCGTCATGAGGAATTTGACTACGACCAGCTCTTCTCGGCTCAGGATCATACCGCCGAGGGATGGCTGCCGCCGGGGCCACAGGCGGCGGATTTTGCCGACGGTTTTGACACCCGGTATCTCCTTTCTTTTGGCCCGTTTGACGTCTCGCCGGGTGAGGTGTTGCCGATCAGTTTTGCTTATGTCGCCGGCGCCAATTTTCATACCAATTGTGATGCCTTCAAGAATATTTTTAATCCCCAGTTCCCTGATGCTTACAATAATTACCTCAATTTTGAGGAGTTCGGGAAAAATGCTCTCTGGGCTTCCTGGATTTATGATAATCCGGGATTCGACACCGATGGCGACGGTGACAAAGGGAAATATCGGATTTGCGTTTATGATTCCACGGTGACTATTGACACCACGGGCGATCCCCCGGTCATTGATACAACTGTCACCTATCTTAAAGCCGATACCATGTATTACGAAGGTGATGGGGTCCCCGATTTTCTGGGCGCCTCCCCGCCACCCCCACCGGTACTGAGAGTCTACCCGAGCGTGAATAAATTCAACGAAGGGGAATTGCGTGTCCGGTGGAACGGGCTGCGTTCCGAGACGGAAAAAGATGTTTTCAGTAACCGGGTCGACTTTGAGGGATATCGGGTCTATCAATCACTCTCTCCAAAGGGTACAGATTTTGTCATGGTCAATTCTTTTGACAAGGATGATTATAACAAATATATCTGGAATCGCGACCGCGGCATATATGAGTTAAAGGATGCTCCTTATACACGGGATTCTCTGAAAACCCTGTATGGTGAATCCTTTGATCCCATGAGATTTAATCGAGACAACCCGTTCTATTGGATAGACTCCGCCTTCTACTTCAATCCCCAGGATTGGAATCAGTCGAATCTGACCGATACCAACTCCATCCATAAGCTTTATCCGGACGCTTCATATCCATCGACTCTCAATCCCGACACGGCCAAGATTCATTATCCGGAAGAACTCACCGAAGAAGGGTATTTCAAGTATTTTGAATATGAATATTCCCTGAAACACATGCTGCCGTCCCAATTGAATTATGTTGCGGTCACGGCCTTTGATTATGGTTCGCCGGGAAGCGGCCTGGAGTCACTGGAAAGCCCGCCTTCGGCCAATATGGTGGCCGAGTATCCGCAGAATCAAACCAGCGTTGTGGAATCAAAGGGTCTGAATGTCGTCGTTTATCCCAACCCCTATCGCATAGATGCCCGATACCGGAGCATTGAGGGAGGCGGATTTGAAGGACGCGACCCCAATCAGGAAAGCCTCTCTGATGAACGTGTTCGACGAATTCATTTCACCAATCTGCCCCACAAATGCAAGATAAGGATATTC
>JAPLUR010000048.1 GCA_026397505.1 Candidatus Zixiibacteriota bacterium | reverse complement strand
GGCGTCTTACCCAGCCTCACCAAAGCTTCCAATTCCCGCCGCTGAATACGATTCAATCTGAGAGGTCGACTAACATTGCTCATACCCCATAATAAAAAGTTTAAATCATACTGTCAAGTTATTTATGGGACACAACACTAGAATTCGGTGTCCAGAAAGCCAGGGCCGATACGATCAGGTTTACTCCTTCAAGTGGGGGTCGCTTTGAGGCGAATCTATATGTAATTGACATGACGTCGCATACCATAAAAGCCCAGGCGAGGTTGATCGGCCGGGCCCTGCAATACCAGGGGCCGGTCTGGTATGTGGCAAACGGCGGCAATGACCTGACCGGCGACGGCAGTCCTGCCCTCCCCTTTGCCACTATCCAGCACACCGTTGATATTTCCGGGAACGGCGATACGGTCCGTGTTCTCGATGGCACCTATTCCGGCGACGGCAACCGCGATATTGACCTCTATGGGAAACGAATCGTCGTGGAATCGGCCAATGGCCCTTATGTGACGATCATTGAATGCGGGGGAAGCCCCTCGGAATCGCACCGAGGCTTTTACCTGCACAGCGGCGAGGACACTACCACCTGTATCAGCGGATTCACGATCAGGAACGGATATTATCTGAAAGGGGCGGGGATATTCCTGTCCAAAGCCTCGGCCCGAATCAGGAGTTGTCTTTTCGAGAATGATTTTGCCTCCGGCGCTCAATTCAGCCGGATGGGCGGCGGGCTTTACGCCGATTCATCGATACTGCGCCTGACTAGTTGTACTTTCCAGGGATGCTGGGCCGATTACGGCGCGGCCATTCATATCGCCAGCACCAATGCCATAATAGACAACTGCCTCATAACACAGAATACTGCCCAGTGGAGCCCGGCCGGCATCAACGCCATGCCGCTTTGCACCTTGATCGTGTCGAATTCGGTAATTTCGGACAACACGGCACAGACTTACTCCGCCCTGGCGAGCAGCGAATCGGCGGTGACTCTTACCAATTGTACTATCGCGGGGAATATCAGCCGCACGCCCGGCAATGCCTTGTACCTGTCTCATATGCTGAACCGCCCCGCCATTCAGAATACGATTATTGCTTTTAACCGCTTCGCCTCCGCCGTCAATCCCTGCGATGATCCCTTCCCGAAACCGTATCTTTCTTGCTGTAATATTTACGGCAACGAACTGGGCGATTGGGTGGATTGTATCGCCGACCAGAAAAACATAAACGGCAATTTCGAGCTTGACCCGTCCTTCTGCAATATGGGCTTGAGCAACTATCAGCTTTCCAGCAACTCTCCCTGCGCCCCCGGCCAGAATGCTTGCGGCCACCTGATCGGCGCTCTGGGGATCGGCTGCGATTGCAGCGGCACTGATATCACACCCCGGCCGATATATGCTTTTTATGCCTTCACGATCGATACCGAGTATGCCCAAATATACATTTTCAATACCGTTAATGGCCAATCCATAAATGATATTGATACGGCCTCTCTCCGGATTAATAGTTCTCTGATCCCTGCATCATGCGAGTATGGGCCGGCCGGCGAATGCGGATACGCACTGACCGTCAATTTCCCGCTTTCGGACTTTGTTTCCGGCTATATGCCTCTTTGGGATACGACCGTGCAACCATATGCTCTCACGGGGCAATTTGAGGATCAAAGCCCGCTTTTGGTGACCGGGTCCATTACCATGATCGGGCACCGGTCGGGAGATATAAATAACGACCGCGCGGTCAATATCAGGGACGTTAGTTACTTGATAAATTTCCTGTATCGCAACGGCCCCGCGCCGGTGGTGACGGGTTCCGGTGATGTCAACGGTTCGGGAGCGACCAATATTCAGGATATAACATATCTGGTAAACTTCCTCTACCTGGGAGGCCCCAGATTGCATTGCCGGTAGGAGCCTGATAATTCTCCCGATAAATAGAATGGGCAACCATCCGGTTGCCCTTCTGCTTTATGCAACTTAAAAGGCCAGACCGATATTTATATAATACTGCTCCGGATGATGGCCGGCCCTGCCAAAGCCGAAATCGATCGGCCCGATGGGGGAATCATAAGCCAGAGAAATCCCGAAGCCGTGGCGAAGATTCCTCAGCTTGATCTGCTCGACCGAAGCATAGGCTTCACCGATATCATATCTTCCGGTCAGATAAAAGCGGTAGGGCAATTTATATCGCAATTCGAGATTACCCAGGATCATCTTGTCGGCCTGAATTTCATCCGTTCGATAACCGGAAAAAGAGTATTGGCCGCCGAAATAGAATTTTTCGCTGACAGGGATGCTGTGATCGGTCCCGGACCAGCCGATGGAAATTTTGGGATGAAGATTGATCCGCGAGCTAATCGGAAAATAGGATTCAATCGAGCTGAATACCTTGGTGTACTCTGTCTGCCCGCCCAGAATGTCGGCGGCGTACTCGATAAAGAAGAGATGCTTTTTCCCATGGGTGGGAAAAGAGTACCGGTTGAGCGTCTCTACCAGCGATCGAAACGTCAGCGTCCGAAGCCTTATCCGCTTCTTTTCTCCGGACGGCCGGGAAGTATTCCGGATCTCCTCCCATTTGATTTCACCCGTGACCGATCCGAGACGAGATATCTGCTGACCGAGAGCGAATTCAAAACCGCGGCGATCTTCCTTAATCGACCCGATTGATGCCCCCTGCCTGTCATATACGTTTCGCTCCAGAAGGCCAAAATATCCTTTCGCCCGGTAGGTCAGATAGGTGGATAAGAAACGGTCGGCTTTAAGGGTGGCCTCATATTTCTGCCGCCGCGGAGCATATTGGCCGTGGAGTAACAATTCCTGTCCTGTGCCGAAAAGATTATCGTCGAGTATCTCGGCGAACTCTTCGCTTTTGTACTCATCGTCCCAGTGCCATCCCAGCCTCATCTGAGTGTATTTTCTCTCCTCCACATTTATTTTCACGATGGCGCCTCTGTCCGCCGGCAGGATATTCATCGTCACCCGATCAAACAGGCCGGTACTATAAATATTGGCGATGCCCTCAATGGCCTCGTTGGAATTGAGCGGCATTCCTTCCTTGACCGGAAAATTCGATCTAATCAGCCAGTTCTTGGTTCTTCGATTCCCCTCTATCCCAATCCCCTCCACCACGGCTTCATCGATATTGATATCAAGGGTCGTCCGCTTTGGGTCATAGTTAAGGTGGCGTATATGAGCCAGGTCATATTTTTTCCCCTGATACATTCGCCTCAGGCTATCGGTAAACTGCACGATGTCTTCCGAGGAAAGATGCGTTCGTCCATCCCTGATAATTCCCGTGATGGCAGAATCACTGAATACCGTATTGCCGCTTAGCCTGTATTGAAGCTCCCGCAGCAGCGGCTTGGGGACAGCTCTGATTTCAAGAGAGGCAGTTTGGTAGCCGTTCACCTGACTGTCCCCCGGAGTAACATCGATTGCGGCCGAAAAAAGATTCCAGTCTCGATAGAGATCCGCGGCCGCTTCTTCAATAGCGCTTCGCCGAATTACACTTCCTCCGGTGAAAAGAGAAATCATAGTATCCAGCCCGAAGGGAGGATCAATCCATCTAACCCCGGTAAGATATAGGGAATCCTGAAGATCAGCCGAATTCAGCCGGGCGAGAATTTCAGGGATTGCTTTCTTACCCGCCTGATATCCCCTTTTAATCAGTTCCTTCGCACAGTCAAAATCGAAGGAGAAGAAGTCGGCGATTTCCGGGGTAATGACCAAATCAGCCGCTTTCAATCCAGCCGCTTTTTTATCCAGAGTCATGATTGAAGTGACCTGATTGGCGATATCGATCGGGTCCTTAATCTTGTTTTTCGGCAGTAGATCGCTGGTAGTATTGATCGCAACCACCAAATCGAGATTCCCATTCATACTGCGGACCGCATCAACGGGAATGGGGTTGAGCATCCCGCCGTCCATTAAAATCATTTCCCCTTTTTCAATTCCGGTAAAAGCCAGAGGAAAAGCCAAGGTGGAGCGCATGGCATCGGCCAGATTGCCGTTTTCAATGATCACCTCATTTCCTGAGACAATGTCGGTGGTGACGGTCCGGAATGGTATGCTCATTTTCATGAACGATCCGCTTGAGGTGTAATTAGCCTTCAGTGTCAATCGAGAAACGAGATCGGTAAGCTTTTGCCCGGCGGTCAGCCCCCCGGGAATATAAGGCATGAATCCATCAAATCGAACTGACAGCAAATATCGTTCTTTTTCCGGACGCTGGGTAAGAAACAGGCTGGTTCGAGAGGGGCGATCTGAAAATAAAGCGGAGAAATTGATTGATTCGATGATCTTTTCCAAACTGTCGGCTGAAAAACCGGATGCATAAAGACCGCCAATTATCCCCCCCATGGAGGTTCCGGCGATCGCTTCGATTTGCAGGTCGGCCTCTTCCAGCGCCTTTATTACGCCCACCTGTGCCAGCCCCCGGGCCCCACCGCCCGATAATGCCAGACCAATGCGATGATGGATTCCGGGACGATTGTAGCGGGAACCATCCCACCCGACAAAAACCCCGGTCGTATCGGCGGCGGCACCAGCCGCCATCAAATAGAGAAAAGCGATAATATAATAGCGAGTTTTCACTTGCCTTAAGTCAATTGAGTTTCTTTTAATAACATTATTAGATTCTGACTTCTGAAAAGCAAGGAATATTGTCGCCTATTACACAATCGGAAAAGAAAAAGGTGAAATCGCTCCTGACCAGGAAAGGGCGTGATGCGCATCGGCAATTTGTCGCCGAGGGGATACGCCTCCTCGAGGAGTCGATCCACCACCAATGGCTTCCCCGAAAAATCTATTATGCGGCCTCTCGCCTGGGAAGCCGGGGGGAGGAGCTTCTGGAGAAATTCCGCAGACTGGAAGTCGAAACGGCGGCGGTCTCGGCCCGGGACCTGGAACAGATGACCGATACCGAAATCAGCCAGGGACTGCTGGGGCTATTTGATATCCCGCAAGCTTCCTGCGACCATTTCATGAAGTCAGATTGCCGCAATATTTTGCTACTGGATAATATTTCCGATCCGGGTAATGCCGGGACACTGATTCGCTCCGCCCTCGCTTTTGAATTCGATTATGTTATTGTGACCGGGAGTACAGTTGAGCCATTTAATCCCAAAATTATCCGTTCCTCGGCCGGTGCTTTCTTTGGAATACCAACAATATCCCTTTCCTCCGGACAAATCGCCTCTCTGAAAAAGGAAAAGGGTATGACCCTGATGACCGCCGACCCGACCGGCGAACCACTGGCTAAAATCGTGGGCAGACTAAGACCCGATACCAAAATCATTCTGGGAATCGGTTCCGAAGCCGCCGGTCTGTCGGAGCCAATCCGGGATTTGGCCGATTACCGTCTGCGAATAATACACAATAATAACGTGGAGTCATTGAATGCCGCCGTCGCAGGGTCGATAATAATGAGAGAACTATTCGACATAAGGAAGTTGAGAGGATGATGGCTTTCCGGAGTTATGTTATATTTGCGATTATCAGCCTGCTCCTGCCGGCGGCTCCGGCCGTTAGTGAGGACATCATTCTGCAGAGTGATGGTCGCTTCGCCACCCGGGACCTTCAGGAAAAAATGCCCCTTTTGTCGGGCGGCAAGGTTATTATCAATTCGGCTTCAAGTCTTTCCGGACGCCTGTACATTTTCGCCGATACCATATCGCAGGCCTCATTCGACTATAAGAAAGTATTTAAGACCAACCAGCCGGACGAGGCCGCCGGATATGATAAAGTGATCGATGTCACCTTGGAAAAAACCCCGGATGGAATGCGCATTCTCCTGCAGGCTCCCAATCCCGCACCCTGGGAGGGAAGCGACAATTCCGGGCAAATCGAGGGTGATTTACGCCTTCCCTATAATTGCCAGTTGGAATTTGATGCCCCCTATTTTGACCTCATTATAACCGGCCCGTTTAAGAGGGTTGAGAATAAATCCTCTTTTGGCCGTCTGGAAGTGCAGAAAGTCTCCGGGAAAGTAAGGCTGACCACCAGCAACCAGGATATCCTCGCCCGCGAAATAAGCGGCGACATCACCCTGATCACCAGCAATGCCGATATTCGCATTGATGGACTGACCGCCGATGAAAAACCGGCCAGGATTCGAAATGAAAACGGCAATGTAATGCTCAACGCCGCCCGCGGCGGCATTGATATCGAGAGCAGCTATGGCAAGATAAAGGGTGACGACCTTTATCTGACCGGCGACGGCAGCCATATCAGCGGAAGTTACGGCCCGATTAGATTGACCCTGGCGGGGATGGAGAAATCCTCGCTTGTCGTCAAGAACACTAATAGCATTGTTGAAATGCGGCTGCCGGATAATATCTCCGGCAATTTCAGGCTGAGCGTCGATGTCAATAGCGAAATCGATGCTTATGGCCTGAACATGAAGCCGATTCTGGTCGATTATAATCAGATGGAGTTCCGCTGCGGGCAAGGTGAATCCAAAATCGTCGTGGGTGTTGAGAGTAATGGGAATATTCTTATTCGGGGAGTCCCCGCCAAGGCTGATGAAAACCGATAGCGCCCGCCGGCTTCAGCTTCTTGCGGCCCTGTTTCTCTGCCTTATAGGTGGTACCGCGACGGGGGCAATTCGAATCGCCATTCCTGATGATATCTATTATCATCGTTTTGCTTCATCCGTTCATGGTCCCGAGGCGGTCTGGACCAATCCGGCCGCGCTGGCGCTGTACAGGAATATGTCCACAGAGTATATGAGCGACTATTATCAGGGAAAGTTCCTTAAGAACTGGGGAACTTCCGGAATTGGAAGCCGTTTCGGGCTGTCATATCGGCATCTGAAAGATTTCCGGGGAAAAGGCTATAATGAACTCTTGATTGCTACCGGCGCAGAATTGTCCTTCGGTCTGTATTGGGGGATTTCCTATCGCTATGTAAAGAATGGCCCCGGCCTATATCATAAAAGGCATTTCTGGAATGCTTCAATTCTGGTCAAGAATAATCCCAATTATTATCTGGCATTTGTCTTCAGCAACCTCAATCGGGGGCGGGTCGATGGCAAGAGGAGCGATTTTGAAGAACTTTATTCCTTTTCTTACAGAACCCTGAAGGGGCGCCTGATCCTGTCCACCGAAATCACACTCTCCTCGGGGCAGAGCCTGTCCAGTGCTTCCTATAACTACGGCCTTGAATACCTAACTTCAAAACAATTATTGATTTACGCCAAAATTGACAATTCCCGGTTTTTTCAGATCGGAATCAGGTTCCACCGAACGGGATACTCTTTTGGCGGGCAGGGCCGTTATAGCTCCGGAGGGAAACACCAGGGAACCACTCTCTTCTTCCAGCAGGACGTGCCACCTCCTTCGAAAGATGTCGGCCGGCTGTAACCATTTGGCCGCAACAAAAGGAATTACCTCATCGTCTAAAATAGAATAGAAAGTATATTCTTGCCTGGAATGATTATAGTTGCCTTCGTTAAGGCATTTTACTATTTTTTTATATAATGATAACAAAGTCAATAGGAAGTTTGAGTCTGCTCGGAACGGCTCTAATAATCTTTTCCCTGCCAATTGCAGCTTTCTCACAGGAACAGGTACAGATCACAAAACTGGCTAATGGGATGACCCTCATGACCATGGAGGACCACTCAACACCGTTGGTGGCCCTGCAGATGACTTATCATGTCGGCAGCAAGAATGAAGCAATCGGATTAAGCGGCCTCACCAAAATTTGCGAAAAAATGATGTTGGAGGGGACGCCCCGCTACGAAAAGGGAGAGTTTGCGCGAATAATCCAGTCCGGCGGCGGCAGAAGCGGCTCCGAGGCCGACCTGGATTTTACACGGTTTACAGCCAAAATCCCCTTATCGATGCTTGATACTCTTCTCTTCCTCGAGGCCGATCGCCTGCAGAATACGGAGTTGACTTACGAAAAATTGATTCTGGTAAAAGAGATTCTGAAAAAGGAGCGACTTACTTATATCGAGAGCGCCCTGTACGGCCCCCTTAATGAGGAAATCATGAATCTCTCTTATCGAGCCCATCCATATCGAAACCCGATTTTCGGCTGGCCCTCTGACCTCAATAATATTACCCTGGATAATCTGCGTGGCTACTTCAGACAATACTTCCAACCGGCTAACACCATGCTTGTTCTGGTGGGGGATTTTTCGACCGCCGGAGTGGTCGGCAGGGTCAAAAGCCTTTTTGAGAACATCTTGTCCACTCCCCTGCCTTCGCTCCCCGAAGTAATTGAACCGGAGCAGAGAGGCGAGCGGCGCGAAATCATGCATATAAGCTCATCAATCCCGGTCGTGGTCATTGGCTATCATATTTCGGCCGCCGCCGATAGCGATATGGCCGCCTTGAAAGTAATTCGGCATATTTTGGCGGGCAGCGAATCGGCCGGTATTTATAAAAGGTTGGTGGTTGATTCCAAAATAGCCCTTTCGGCAGGCGGGGAAATTATCGAATCCGAGGATCCCGGCTTATTGATGTTATATTCCATCCTCAATTACGGCACGCGGGGAGAAGCGGGTTTGGAGCAGATGCTGGAGGAGATTGAGCGCCTGAAAACAGAGCCGCTATCGACCTCTGAATTGGATATGGTCAAGAATAAGATCGAGGCAGCATTTTATAATCTTACCGCCACTCTTGACCAGATTGCAGGGCGGATATCGTTCTATCAAATGGCCACCGGTGATTACCAATTGATGAATCAGGAAATTCCCTTAACTCGAGCGGTTACTTCGGAAAGAGTTATGCAGGTGGCCCAAAAATATCTAACCGAAACCGGCCGCAATGTCATCATTCTTGTTCCTGCTGAAGCCCAGGAATCGGAAGAGAATTCCGGGGAAGTGCAATGATAAGATTGGGCATGAAATTTCTTGTTCTGCTGTTTCTCGGAATAGTTTTCTTCCGGGAGGCGACCGCCGGTGGGTTTATTCCGCGCTACGAACAGGCGACCCTCCCCAACGGCCTGACCATCATCATGGTTGAAGACCACAAGCAACCGATGGTTCAATTTGCCGCTCTGATAAAAACCGGCTCCGTGACATTGACCGCCGATCAGGCCGGCCTGGCCAATATGACGGCTATCTTAACCAGGCAGGGGACAGCCAATTTCCCCTCCCAGAAACTGACCGCGGCCATTGATTCGGTCGGCGCCACCATATATGTAATGAGTTCATTCAAGGATGGAATAATTATTCGCGGCGAAAGCCTTTCGCGTCACCTGGGGCATACTCTCAACATTTTTTCGGACATATTAATCCATCCCGCATTCACCGATGAAGCCATTGAACGGCTGAAGAGACGTTTCCTATCGGCTTCCATGCAGGCCGAATCGATGCCGGAATATGGTCTAAAGGATATTCTCTACCGGACATACTATGGCGATGAAGGGTATGGTCTGCCGAATCTTGGGACACCGGCCAGCTTGAAAAAAATATCACGAGCGGAAATAGTCAAATTTCATCAGGACAATTTCCGGCCAAATAATACGGTCGTTATCATGGCTGGAGATTTCAAGATAGAGACAGCCCGCAAATTAATCGGAAAGCTCTTTTCAGTCTGGTCTCCGGGCGCCGGCTTCTCAGCTCCCAGGTTGACCGTTTCCTTCCCCGATTCTTTGCGCATTTTGCTGATCGATTATCCCTCCGCTCAGAGCGTTGATTTCGCCATCGGCCAACCCGGAGCGCCGGTGGGTAGCGAAGATTATCCGGCACTGGTTCTCTTAAACTATATCCTCGGCGAAAGCGGCTCGGTTTCTCGTCTCAGCCGGAATCTGGTTCGTGACAACGGCCTGGCCGCATACGTCAATTCCCAGATTGATTGGTCGCGGGGAGACGGAATATTATGGATTTATGGCTCTTCCCCGGCAGACAATATTCCCGAGGCCTTGCGCCGGCTCATCAGTGTTCTCAGCGACATCAGATCCATCCGTATTTCGGTTAAGGAACTGGATGAAGCCAAGCTTTTCTTTCGGGGTTTCATGCCGGGCCTATATGAGACCAATCGAGCCACCATTGAGCGCTTTGCCACGGCTCTGGGCAGCGGCGTGGGCGTCGATTATCAGGAAAAACTCTTGAGCGACCTGGATGGAATCGATCCGGGCCGCTTGCGTCTGGTGGCCGAAAAATATCTCGACCCGAAACGAATGACCATCGTCATTCAGGGGTCGGCCGCCTCTCTGAAAAACCAGTTATCCGAAATTGCCCCGGTTAAGGTTATCAGCTCGTGGCAGGATTAAACACTCCCGCCATATAATAAAGCCCTGAAAATCAAGAAGCCCCGGCACACAGCCGGGGCTTCTTTTTCACCATCGAGAGAGAGGAGATTATTGGTCATATCCAACATATTGCTGGGTCCAGCCGGTCCTCTGGAAAACTCGCACACGCGGCGATTCGGGCGGGAGCTTGTTGGGATCATCCAGATCGGTATCATAGGCCCAGTCACGATTCGGCGGGTCATAATAGGTTCCCGACCAGTTTCCGGTCGCCTGCAGGGAATTCCACAAATTAACCATGGAGCCGCGCCAGGTAAAATTTTTCCCGCTCCAAGTCTCCAAAAAACGAGGCAGGTTCTCCAATCCACCGTTATAATTGCTGGCGGTTGTGTTGGTGTTGCCGGTCATAAAAGAGCAGTTGACCGTGGTCGCGGCGGCCACGCGGCTGGATTTGTTCAGGGTCGAATTGGCATCATTCCACGAATTCGATAAAAAGGTAACGGCATCGCCGGCAATGAAAGCAGGCTGTTTTGTGGTTGTATTGAAATTACCCTTGATATAGAGGGGGTTTTCGCAGACAATCGAGAGTGGCCGGCCGAGATCCGAACCGTTGACCAGGCGGGTGGCGTTGAAGCCGGAACGCTGGTCGGAGGAATATATGACGCCATTGGTCGGATAGTAAGTACTCGTTTTCAGCTTACTCATATCAATTTCAGTCGTATTGGCATTCTTCGCTTCGCGGGCATCATAGAAAGTTGTCGCAGTAATGGTTCCGGCTGGGAGAAGAGCCGTGACATCTGTCCAGACGGCGCCCACTTTAGCAAGAGCCTGCCCATCGATAATCTTCAGACCGGCTTTGTTTTCATATGAATCGGGATTGCCCGAAGCGCGTTCAATAATCTTATGCGGGTCGCCGGCGTTAGTAAGCGGCAGATTGAGTTCCTGTTGCCCGAAAGCCGCATCCTGGATGCGCCCGCCCCAGCGGGTCGAGGCGGAGTCATACCAATTGGGTTCGGAGGCGTCAAGCCAAGTGCCATTACGCAGCATGTTCTGATAATTACCGGAAACGTCCTTTATGAAGACATTCCCGAAACTGGTTCCGCCCGGCCCTTTGCGCCCATGAACAATATTACCCGAGGCGGTGATATAGCTGTCCATTCTAAGGTTGTTATTTGACTGGAGATACATATTGCCGTTGCTGTGCACCCGCCCAATCAGGGCCATGTCCGGACCCGGAGCAATTTCCAGATCGTTGCCGTAGAAAACGGCAAACTGAAAAATCGGTACCAGAGCGCATTCAAATTCCTGAGTCAGGACAACCTGGCTTTGGTCAATTGCCGATGTCCCGGTTGAAGTAATAGTAAAGGTCTTAACCAGAGCATGCAGTCCGGTCAAAGACCCTTTGGTCAGATCCCGTACCAGGGCGGCGCCGTTATCGACCGTGCTGTAGGCGGCGACACAATCGTTGATATTCTCGCTTCCCGAGGGAAGGGTTGTCGGCGGGGCGCCGGTATTCTCATACTGGGTTTGCATGGCGGCGGCGGCTTTTTCCAGTCCCGCTTCGGAGGCGTAGAAAGATGACATTTCATTCATCTCGTTGCCGGCAATATTGACCTCATCGTCGGCCGTTCTCATAACGGCCAGTCCGATCAACGTCATCATCACCATCATCATCAGGGCGATAAAGGCCGCCAGTCCTCGATCATTACGCAATTTCCTGAGCTTCATCATATAACACCTTCTTCATTATAATGGCCGGTCTCCCGCCACAGGCGGGTTTCCGTCTGGTATTTCTCTATATATCGAGATTCCTGACATTGACACTGGAGGCGAAAGTGGTTCGCCGATAAGGATTATTCGGGAAATCCGGGTCCGGTTTGGCCGTTCTTCCCACCAGCGTGACCGTAACCTCCCTTACATCATTGGAAATTATTGGGACATCGACGGCGACGCCATTTTTCATAGTGTACCGGAACTGCAGGTCTTCAATATTCTCCGCATAAACCTGAGCCGCCTTCCCGGGAAGCTGTATCATCAGGTTAGGGTGGGCGGTATCGGTCCGATCGATGAAGTATTTTATCCTCTCGATAGAGAGAATTATGGAATTGACCGGATAGCACCTCGATAGCGACATGGTGTTGTGCTGAATATGCGCCGATGACGCTTGAACATGTGTGATTTCGAAAAATTCACCGCCGCCCGAATCGGGATCCATTATATAAACCCACTGACCATCATAGAAACAGGAGACATCATAACCGTCACAACGCAACTCCGCCGAGGGTTGCGGCATGGCATGCGAAATCGGAGCATCACAGCCGCTGTTGGAATAGGTTATCACAATGGTGTCGGGATTGGTGTTTTTCGCCTCGATACCGTTCAACCCGAGCGGCAGGTCGTAACCGGCCATTCTTATTTGGCGGGTGAGTTCATCGATGGCGGCCCGAGCATTCTGCTGTGTGTCGGTGATGTCTCCCTGGATCATCCAATTCTTGTGTTGATTGATATAAACGCCGAAAAGTGCGGTCGCCACGATTCCGGTCATAAAGAGCGCCACCAGCGTTTCTACCAACGACACTCCTCTGTCATTATACAATTTTCTGGGCTTCATCATAAAACACCTTCTTCATATTAACCGGTTGTCTGTTCTATCAAAGTTATGCTCGATATATCCTCTAAATATCAAGATTTCTGACATTGATACTGGAAGCAAATGTGGTTCGCCGATAGGGGTCATTCGGGAAATCCGGATCCTCTTTGGCGGTTCTTCCCACCAGTCCGACTAAAACCTCTCTTATTTCACCGGGAATTGCCGGGACATCAACGATCATACCGTTTTTCATCTTGAAGCGAAATTGCATGTCTTCGATATTCTCGGCATAAACCTGGGGTTCTTTCCCCGGAAGCTGCATCATCAAATTGGGGTGAGTTGAATCTGATAAATCGATATAGTATTTAATCTGCTCGATGGCTTTAATTATGCAGCCGGCCGGATAGGATCTGGACAACGCCATAGTATTATGCTGAATATGCGATGAAGCAGTCTGGACCTGTGTGATTTCGAAAAACTCTCCGCCGCCGGAATCGGGATCAGTAATATAAACCCACTGTCCTTCATGAAAACACGAAATATCATGCCCGTCACAGTCCAAATCGTCCGAGGGTTGTATCATGTCCTCCTCGACCGGGGCAGCACAGCCGGCATCCGCGTAAGCAATAACAATCGTGTCCGGATCGGTGTTGTAAGCTTCGATGCCGTTGAGTCCCAACGGAAGATCATATCCCGCCATTCTTATCTGGCGAGTGAGTTCATCGATGGCAGCCCGGGCATTCTGCTGCTTGTCGGTGATTTCCTCCTGGATCATCCAGTTCTTATGCTGGTTGATATAGACGCCGAAAAGCGAGGCCGCCACGATTCCGGTCATAAAAAGCGCCAGCATCGTTTCCATCAGCGACACGCCTCGATCATTCGGCCATTTACGTTTCGAACTAAGCATGGCATCACCTATATGCTATCGGTTCTTATAAACGCCGTCATGTTGTTGTAAAGTGAATCACCACGGCGATTACACCATGAGGCTACGATATCGACGCGACGAAGGTGATTGGCGGCCGTACTTACAGTCCATTGTCTCTGGATATGATTTACGACATCACTGCCGTTTTCCAGGTCCTCGCCTGTTCTCAGTTGTTCCAACTTCTCCTGAAGAAGCTGGGTCGACATGGTCGCCCGTTTCGACCAGTCATTACCATCCATCGCAACCATTGCCATGTTAAGCAGCAGCAGCAGCGAAAGGGTCAGGACAATTATCGCGATCATCACTTCCAGGATGGTAAAACCTTCAGTATTCTTAAGTTTCCGCATTGGTTCACTTCCTCATGCTATTACTTTTGCCTATCTTGTCTGAAAAAGTCCTGCCAAACAGAAAAAATATTTCGCGCCCATTTTGAGGCCTCGCCAAAACAGAAATTGAAGATCGCTAATTAATTGTCCCAAATATGATTAGCCCGGAGCCGAGCTTAATCATGAAAACGAGAGAGTTTAGATATGAGATTCCCGCCGAGCCAAAACGCAGACCAAAAGAGGCCGGAAAAGGCTCTGGATATGGGAAGTTTCCCATACTGAGAGGATTTTGGTCAAAAAGAGTGCCTCAATGTCGTAAAGAGGTTGATATGAACCGGAAAATCTCTTATCTATTATCAATTTCTGATTCTGAAAATATCTATGGAGGATGGAGTCATGGCCAATCACTATAAGATGTACCTGCAGGGGAACTGGGTCGATTCCGAGAATAAGTTGACCGTGCGTTCACCCTATGATGACAGTCTTGTCGGTACCACTGCTCTGGCCACCCATGCCGATTATACCAGGGCCATCGAGGCCGCCCAAAGAGCCTTTGCCATCACCCGTGAGTTGCCCTCATATAAGAGAGAAGAAGTCTGCCTGAGTATTGCCGCCGGGCTGGAGGCAAATATGGAGAGGTTTGCCGGAATGCTCACTCTGGAGGTCGGCAAGGTTTGCCGCGATTCGGTCGCTGAAGTGAAAAGAGCCATCGGCGTCTTCAAAGTTTCCGCCGAGGAAGCCAAAAGAATCGGCGGCGAAATTGTCGACCTCGACTGGAGCGCCGGTTCCGAAGAGCGCCTTGGCCTGATCCGCCGCTTTCCGCTCGGCGTGGTGGCCGGAATCTCCCCTTTCAATTTTCCTTTAAATCTGGTAGCGCATAAAATCGCCCCGGCGATCGCCTCGGGTAATTGCATCGTCCTCAAACCGGCCTCAAAGACACCGATTATATCGCTTCTTCTGGCGGAGCTGATTGACAAAACCGATCTTCCTAAAGGAGCCGTATCGATCTTGCCCGGCTCAGCCAAAGAGGCTGCGCCGCTCATCGAAGATCCGCGCGTAAAGCTGATCACTTTCACCGGTTCTCCCGAAATCGGCTGGTGGATAAAGGAAAAAGCGAAAGATAAAAAAGTCGTCCTTGAGCTGGGCGGCAACGCCGGAGTGGCGGTGGCTGATGATGCCGACCTGGAATTTGCTTCCACCCGCCTGATCACCGGCGCTTTCGGCCAGGCGGGGCAATCATGCATATCGGTTCAAAGGATTTATCTCCAGGAAAAAATCTATGACCGATTTCTGGAAATATTTTTGCCGAAGATGGCCGGACTGCGGATCGGCAATCCGCTCGAGGCGGAGATCGATTTGGGGCCGATGATCGATGATGAATCGGCGGAACGAATCGAATGCTGGATTAACGAAGCGGTCGATGGCGGCGCACGAGTCATTGCTGGAGGGAAACGAAAAGGAAGAGTTCTGGAACCGACTCTTCTGGCCGAGGTCAAACCGGATATGAAAGTCTGCTTTAAAGAAGCCTTTGCCCCGCTGGCGGTGGTGTTCAGGTACCGGGAATTTGCAGATGCTGTCAGGGAAATCAATAATTCCGAATACGGCCTTCAGGCCGGGATTTTCACCAACCGCTTGAAAGACATTTTTCATGCTTTTAAGTACCTTGAGGTCGGCGGCGTGATGATAAATGACATTTCAACTTATCGTGCCGATCACCAGCCTTACGGCGGCATGAAAAAATCCGGGGTGGGGCGTGAGGGAGTCAGATATGCTATCGAGGATATGACCGAAATAAAAATCCTCGGTATTAATCTTAAATAGCGTGGCCTTGATGATAAAAAAGAAGGGAAATAAAATATGCTCTTAGGCGCCCATATGTCGATTGCGGGCGGAGTGTTTAATGCTCCGATAGCCGGCAAGAAAGCGACCTGTGATACGGTGCAGATATTCACCAAGTCCTCAAATCAGTGGAAAGCCAAGCCGCTGACCGATGAGGAAATCGCCCGTTTTTTTGAGGAACAGAAGAACACCGGTGTGACTGTCGCCTGCGCCCATGACAGTTACCTGATAAATCTTGGTTCACCCGATAAAGAACTGTACAAAAAATCCTCCGAGGCATTTGAAATCGAATATGAACGATGCGATATGCTCAAAATCCCTTCTCTGGTGATGCATCCGGGGTCACATCTGGGCGATGGCGAAGAGGCCGGACTCAAGAGAATCGCCGACGCTTTCAACAGGCTCTTCGAAAAACATCCCGCCAATAAAACTGTTGTTTGCCTCGAAACCACCGCCGGGCAGGGAACCAATCTCGGATATCGATTTGAACAGCTGGCGCAGATTATCGACTGGGTGGAGGATAAACCCCGCATCGGTATCTGCCTTGATACCTGCCATGTCTTCGCCGCCGGATACCCGGTGCAAACGGAAAAAGACTACAAAGCAACCATGAGAGAGTTCGATACTATCTTGGGGCTGGAGCGGCTCAAAGTAATTCATCTTAACGACTCCAAGAAAGTATTTGGCTCCAGAGTGGACCGGCACGAGCATATCGGGAAGGGTGAGTTGGGGCTGGAACCGTTCCGGTTTCTGCTTAATGATAAGAGACTCTCTAAAATCCCCAAGATTCTCGAGACGCCTAAAGGTGATGAGCTTCTGGAGGATATCGAAAACCTTAAAGTCCTTCGCTCGCTGATAAAGAAATAGATTGTGGCCCCCCCGCGCCGTTAGTCCCGATCTACCCACGAACCGTCAGGAACCCCTTCCTGACGGAATTTGTTAGTATCCCAGACTTCGCCACTCACTATCAACCTCCAAAAGCAAATTCTCCGCGCCGTCAGTCCCGATCTACCCACGAGCCGTCAGGAACCCTTTCCTGACGGAATCTTCCTTCCTTCCCCGCGCCATCGGGAACCCTTTCCTGACGGAATTTGTTAGTATCCCAGACTTCGCCACTCATTATCAACCTCCAAAAGCAAATTGGGATGCTTCCCCTGAGCCGTCAGTCCCGACCTTTGTCGGGATTTCCTGACGGAATTCGTCAGTATCCCAGACTTCGCCACTCATTATCAACCTCCAAAAGCAAATTGGGATGCTTCCCCTGAGCCGTCAGGAATCCCTTCCTGACGGAATTCGTCAGTATCCCAAACTCCGCCACTCATCGTCAACCCTCAAAAGCAAATTCCTCGAGCCGTCAGGAACCCTTTCCTGACGGAATCTTCCTTCCTTCCCCGCGCCGTCAGGAACCCCTTCCTGACGGAATTCGTCAGTATCCCAGACTTCGCCATTCATTATCAACATCCAAAAGCAAATTGGGATGCTTCGCGTAATTTCGCGCGCTGGAATATGGCCAATCCACAGGATTTGGAACTAATCCCTTTTTGACAGGATTGAAATGGATATAATCGATTTTCTGGCGTAAAACAGTCTCACTTACCAAGACTAGATTGTCGAAGCGCGGTTTCCAGATTCTACTGTCGCGGGCAGGTTCCGCTTTGGCCGCTACGGTCAATTGAGAAATAATCTCGAACTTGGCCGTTTCTTTTAGATACATTGATATTTGCCGCGATGTTATCCTTTTGAAATTGGCCACGCAGCTTGAAATTGTATTATCGCGCGCGGTCTTAATTATCAGGTGGAAGTGATTAGGCATAAGAACATAAGCCAGTAAAACAATATCGCCCCGATCTTGATAGAAGCGCAAATTGTCAATCAAAATTTCATACAGGGGAGGACAACTGAATAGATTGACGTGACCGACAATCGTAGATGTAACAAAATGCAGGTCGCCACTTTTCTCGAATGTCTCGCGATTTCGACTTCGCATGCAAAGGGCAAAATACGGGATTGCTTGGCGTGAGGGCAATCATTTTTTATCGTATCCGGTGCATCGGTATGTTGCGTCAGGAAGGGGTTCCTGACGCCTCGAGCAAAGGTCGAGGCTGACGCCGCAAGTAAATAGACTTATACTGGGGCGGGCCGAAAGCGCCCACCCCGGCCATCAACTACTCAGAGCAATCAACTCAGACCACCCAGACTAATACCGTTGTGGAAGCCGGTAAGACTGGCCCAGGTATTATCCGGGGCGATCCGTTCCTCCAGCCTCTCGATTGTGAGTTTGACCATCATTGCACCTCCTTCATAGATGATGTTGATATTCCCCTCGCCATTCAGGCAAGAGGGTTGCCTTTATTAATAGTTACAAAAGCCGGTGCACATTAAGGTTGTCTGATTTTCTTGAAACCGCTTTGGCTAATGATAGCCCCCCCCATAGAATGTCAAGCTAATATCGAATGATTTTTCCATATTTTTGATTTTGCGCCGTCAGGAACCCTTTCCTGATGGAATTTTCCTCTTTCCCTGAGCCGTCAGGAACCCCTTCCTGACGGAATTTGCCGTGAGCCGCGCCCCGGTCAGAAGAATCTCCGCCGCTTACCGCCCCTCCCCCTTTTAACTTGCAATCCGGCTCAAACTTCCATAGAATATAGATATGCGACTGGGTATTATCGGCCTGCCACAGTCAGGCAAGACCACGCTGTTCAACGCCGTCTC
>JAPLUR010000047.1 GCA_026397505.1 Candidatus Zixiibacteriota bacterium | reverse complement strand
TTAGCCTTATAGATCAGTCCGATGTTCCCCAAGTCCGACGCTTCACCCTGCTTATAACCTATCTCCCTATCTATTTTTAAAGCCTCTTGCTGATATTTCAGCGCCGCATCTAAGTCCCCCTTAGCATAATAGATATTCCCGATGTTCCCCAGAGCATTCGCTTCCCCCATTCTGTCTGCAAATTGCCGCGCCAGCTCCAGGGATTTATTGTAAGATGAGAGCGCGGAATCGAGTTTGCCGGGGGTGTCGTAACATATTCCGATGAGATTGTACAGGGCGACGAGCTGGCTTCCTTTGGCCTCTTTCATTGATATCTTAAACTCGACAATGGCCTCATCCCATTTGGATTGAGCCATCAAATCAAGCCCTTTCTTGAAAGGATTGAAGACCGGTGGCGGCGACTGGGTAAGGCCATCCAAATAAGGCTTTTGGCCAAGCGCATTCTCCAGTTTCTTCACGGATTCGGCGATTTCGGCAGTGCGCTGCTCCAATTGCGGAATTTGATCAATCTTTTCCTGATCTTGCTTTGACAACTCCGCCGGTCGTGGACACAACCACCCAAAAGAGCTTATTAATATGCTGATAACCGCCAAAATGATCCCGGCAGTCACTTTATATTTATGTAAGATCAGCCAGATTCTGATTTGATGATAATAGTATTCAAGCGAATTCATTTTGCTCTTACCCTAAGGTCAACAGTATCATCAAAATTGACCGAATAGTCAATTTAATTTTGATGCGATTCTCTGTTGCGTCAGGTCTCGCTTCCGCTGGCGCGAAATCTAGGACCTGACGCAACAGCGAATATTTCCCTGTTAGTCAATATTTTCTTGCCCCACCTCTGTCGCGTCAGGTCTCGCTTCCGCTGGCGCGGAATCTAGGACCTGACGCAACAGCAACATAGAATATCCTACGGAGGCGTCAGGTCTCGCTTCCGCTAAGGCGGAATCTAGGACCTGACGCAACAGCAAATAGAAAAGGGCAGGAACAACCATCCTGCCCTTGATTTAGCCGGCCGCCTCGGACTATTTCTTGATCATAAAACTATAATCCATGGCGGCCATCTGCTTGTAGAGATTATATCTCCTCACCGCATCCTCCTGAGCCATCCGAATCAATTTGTCGGAACGCTCCGGCATGCTGGCTTTAAGAGTCCGGAAACGAACCTCGCCATAGGCATAGTCGGCATAACTTATCGACGGCGGCTTGCTGTCCAGTTGAAGAGGGTTCTTCCCCTGCGCAATCAGCTCCGGGTTGAAACGATAGAGAATCCAGTGACCGGAATCAACCGCCTTCTTATGTTCATCCAGACCGTGCGACATGTCTATGCCATGTGCAATACAATGGCTGTAAGCGATGATGATGGAGGGTCCGTTATACCGCTCGGCCTCCACTATCGCCTTAACCGTCTGATTCTGGCTCGCTCCGATGGCAATCTGCGCGACATAAACACTCCCGTAAGCCATCATGATCATTCCCAAATCCTTCTTGGGAATCGGCTTGCCGGCGGCCGCAAACTTGGCGACCGCTCCCATCGGCGATGATTTGGACATCTGTCCGCCGGTGTTGGAATAAACCTCGGTATCGAGCACCAGGACATTGACATCTCTTCCCGAGGCCAGCACATGATCGAGTCCGCCGAACCCGATATCATACGCCCAGCCGTCACCGCCGAAAGCCCAGACCGATTTTCTCACCAGATAATCGGCAATGGTCAAAAGCTTCTTGGCTTCTTCGCCGCGCATTTTCTGCAGTTTCATTTTCAGCTTCACGATCCGCTCTCTCTGAAGTTCAATCCCGGCCTGAATCGACTGGTCGGCGTTCTTGATTGCCTCGTACTCCTCGGGGCAGAGCTTGGCGGTCAATTCCAAAGCATGCTCTTTCATCTTGTCGACCGCCAGACGCATCCCGAATCCGAATTCGGCATTGTCCTCAAAAAGGGAGTTGGACCAGGCCGGCCCGCGCCCGTCGGCACGCTTGGTATATGGTGTCGTGGGAAGATTTCCGCCATAAATCGATGAGCAGCCGGTGGCGTTTCCGATCAAAGCCCGATCACCGAACAACTGGCTGACCAGCTTGATATATGGCGTCTCGCCGCACCCGGCGCAGGCGCCCGAAAATTCGAATAACGGCCTGACCAGTTGACTTCCTTTGACCGTCTCGGGATTGAAAAGCGAAGGGTCGGTCTCCGGCAGCGAAAGGAAAAATTCCCAGTTCTTGGCTTCCTTCTCGCGCAGGGGAAGCTGCACCGCCATGTTGATCGCCTTGTGGTCGGTCTTGTTCCCCTTGTCGTCCTTGCCGTAAACCGGGCAGGCGTTGACACAGACCTCGCAGCCGGTGCAATCCTCTGGTGCCACCTGAAGCGTATATTTCAGCCCTTCATACTGTTTGGTTTTGGCATCGACCGCCTTGAAAGTCTCCGGCGCCTTCGCCAGCAGCTTGGAATCATAAATTTTCATTCTGATTGAGGCATGCGGGCAAACAATGGAACAGATACCGCACTGAATGCAGAGCTGTTCATCCCAGACCGGAATTTCGACCGCAATATTTCTCTTCTCATACTGTGTCGTGCCGGTCATGAATGTCCCGTCATCGGGCATCGCCGAAACCGGAAGCGTATCGCCTTTGCCCGAGATAATTGTCGCCGTTACGTACCGGACAAATTCGGGAGCGTTTTCGGGAACCAGCGGCGGCATCTTGATCTTGCTGGTGACCCGGTCGGGATACTGCACCTGGTGAATATTGCTGACCGCGGCATCGACCGAGGCATAATTCATCTGCACCACTTTGTCGCCTTTGTGGCCATAGGTCTTTTTCAGAGCATCCTTGATAGCCATGATCGCTTCATCCTTGGGCAGAATGCCGCTGATGGAAAAGAAAGCGGTCTGCATGATCATGTTGATTCGCGCCCCCAGGCCGAGCTCTTTGCCCAGTTTGATCGCATCAATCACATAGAACCTGGCTTTTTTGTCGATTATCTGTTTCTGCACTTCCATGGGCAGCTTGTCCCATACTTCCTCGGGGCCGTAGGGGCAGGTAAGCAGGAAAGTGCCTCCCTTAACGAGCGGCGAAAGCATATCATACCGTTCGAGGAAAGAGAAATTGTGGCAGGCCACGAACTTGGCCGAATCGATCAGATAGGGGCTGCGGATAATTTTCTTGCCGAAACGCAGGTGCGATACCGTGACCGCGCCGGCTTTCTTGGAGTCGTAAACAAAATAACCCTGAGCATAGTTGTTCGTGTTTTCACCGATAATCTTGATGGAATTTTTGTTGGCGCCGACCGTGCCGTCCGCGCCCAGGCCGTAAAACAGCCCGCGGAAAACATCATCCCCTTCGACACTGAAAGAATTGTCAACCTCAAGACTGGTATAGG
Organism: Candidatus Zixiibacteriota bacterium; assembly: GCA_026397505.1. Taxonomy (NCBI): domain Bacteria; kingdom Pseudomonadati; phylum Candidatus Zixiibacteriota; species Candidatus Zixiibacteriota bacterium. The sequence continues at coordinate 71,663 of JAPLUR010000047.1, read as the reverse complement.
TGACATCATCGACAATACCGACCGTAAAATGATTCTTCGGCTGGCCGATTTTGATATTATCCAGAACCGCCCTGGCCATGGCCGGAGTGAACTCCTTGGAGCTTAAACCATACCGCCCGCCGACAATCAGCGGATATTCACTGAACGGGGCCAGCCCGTTTTTCATCCCCTCGCCGACAACCGATTGTATGTCGACATAGAGCGGTTCGCCCACCGCACCCGGCTCTTTGGTGCGGTCAAGCACGGCGATCTTTTTGACCGTTTTGGGAATCGCTTTAAGCAGCGCTTCGATGGAGAAAGGACGATACAACCGGATTTTTATCAACCCCACTTTTTCGCCATGGGCGTTGAGATAATCAATCGTCTCATGCATCGTTTCCGCGCCCGAGGCCATCATAATTACAATCCGGTCGGCATCCGGGGCGCCGAAATAATCAAACAGCCGGTACTGACGCCCGACAACTTTCGCGAACCGGTCCATTACTTGCTGGATAATCTCGGGAGCCTTCAAATAATATTTATTGACCGTCTCTCGCGCCTGGAAAAAAACATCCGGGTTCTGTGAAGATCCCTTCAGCGTCGGATGGTCGGGGCTGAGGGAACGGGCGCGGTGCGCCGCAATTGCCTCTTCACTGATCATGGCGCGGATATCCTCAAAATCAAACTGCTCAACTTTCTGCTCCTCATGCGAGGTACGGAACCCATCGAAGAAATGAACAAACGGCACCCGGCTCTCCAACGACGCGGCGTGAGTGATTAGCGCCAGATCCATCACTTCCTGCACCGATCCTGAGGCAATAAGGCCGAAACCGGTCGAACGAGTCGCCATGACATCGGAGTGGTCGCCGAAAATAGAGAGGGCGTGAGTGGCCACCGAACGGGCCGATACATGAAACACCGTCGGCGTCATTTCGCCCGAAATCTTGAACATATTGGGAATCATCAACAGGAGTCCCTGCGAAGCGGTGAAGGTGGTGGTCAGCGCCCCGGCCGTGGCGGCTCCATGAACCGCGCCGGAGGCGCCCCCTTCCGACTGCATTTCGACCACATTGGGAATTGTCCCCCAGATGTTGGTCTCGCCGTCCGCCGATTTGGCGTCGGCGATTTCACCCATATTGGATGAAGGTGTGATAGGATATATGGCGATTACTTCACTCAAGGCATGAGCTACATAGGCGGCCGCGGTATTCCCGTCAATCGTGACCATTCTTCTCGTTTTGGTCATGGAATCACCGGCCCTCCTCGTCGCTTTTTCTTCTGGTTTGGTTGACATGAAAATCTATCTCCAGTTGATAATTGTTATGATTTCCTTGAATTTAATGCCCCTTAGATTGTCTTCGGCAGAGTAATATGCTTCTGCCCCTGGTATTTGCCTTTTCTGTCGGCATAAGAGACCATGCAGAGCTCATCCGCCCCCAGAAAAATTATCTGTGCGATTCCTTCATTGGCGTAAATCTTGGCCGGTAGGGGAGTGGTGTTGGATATTTCCAGAGTGGCGAATCCTTCCCACTCCGGCTCAAAGGGCGTGACATTAACGATAATGCCGCATCGGGCGTAGGTCGATTTGCCCAGACAGATGGTGATAACTTCCCTCGGGATTTTGAAATATTCCACCGACCGCGCCAGCGCAAAAGAGTTGGGTGGAATCAGCACCGATTTGGCTTTGACATCAACAAATGAATCGGTCGAAAAATCCTTGGGATCAATTATCGATGAATTGACATTGGTGAAAATCTTGAATTCGTCGGCCACCCGGATATCGTAGCCGTAAGAGGACAGTCCGTAGCTGATGCCGCTCTTTATTTGCTTGGCGGTAAAAGGACGAATCATTCCCTTCTTGAGTGACATTTCCTTTATCCACCGATCCGATTTTACAGGCACTTTCTCTCCTAAAACTTAGGAACAAAAACCTAATAATATACGCATTCGTTGCCTACAGGCCAACTCTTTTTTGGAGAGAAAACCTTAATGCATCAAGCCTTGGCGGCTTTCTTTTTCCATTTCAGAAGATCATCCACCGTGTATTTATTGAATACATCCAGCAGTTGTCTTTCAGCCTCTTCCAGCACTACCCTTATGGGACAGCACCGGTATTTCTCGCAACACTCCTTGTCATGCAGGCATTTGATCAGTTGATAAGGGCCCTGAATGGTTTCAACGACCTCCCGCATCGAAATCCCATCGGGTGTCTTGCCCAGAGTGAATCCGCCTTTCACTCCCCGATGCGATCTGACCAATCCCGACTTGGTGAGATTCTGGAATATTTTGGCGAGAAACTTTTCCGGGACTTCCTGAGCATCAGCAATCTCCGACAAGGGAACAACCCGGCTCCTGTCCTGTTCGGCCAGATACATGACACCCATAATCCCGTATTCTTCCGCTCTTGTGAACTGCATACCAAACACCTCAGATTGTGACAGCTCTGCCTGCTCAAATAAAAGCAAAACCGCCCAATTATGATGTTATCTGTCTCTATTTAAATTATAGACAAAAAGAACAATATTGTCAATAAAATATTGTTACTTTTTTCACAATTTAAGCACTTTTCATATCAGTTATTCCCTTGAATTTCATAAGGATTTGACCGCCGCCCCAAAATAAGTATATTATATTAGTGAAAAGAACACCGCATTAGTCGTATAATAATGGAACTATTCTGATGACTGTAACTTACAGCAGGCACAACTCGGAATGACCCGCTTGAAAAGTAAAACATCGCTCGTCGCTTACGCCTCCGATGCCTCAATTTATGCCGCAATGCCGGAGACTGTCAGGCTTATTCAATCCGCTGAAGATGTTGTCGAAGCTGTTAAACTGGCTGCGCAGAAGCAGATTTCTGTCACCGCCCGGGGTGGCGGGACAGGCCTGGCCGGGGGGGCGGTCGGCACCGGCGTGATTGCAGACTTCAGTAATTTCCGATCAATTCTGGATATTGACATTGCCAGTAAGACCGTTCTCACCCAGGTGGGAATAATCTATGACGAACTCAATCTGGCCTTGAAGAAATTTGGCCTTTTTTTCCCGCCCGATCCTTCCTCGGGCGATTCATGCCAGATCGGCGGTATGCTGGCAAATAATTCCTCCGGCCCCCGCTCCGTTAAATATGGTCTGACCTCGGATTTTGTCGAGGAATTAGAAATTGTCAAGCCATCGGGGAAACGCGCAACCCTGAAAAAACTGCCACTTGGCTCGATGGAACTTAAGACCTTCCTGCAGACCGATCCTGAATTCGAAATCATTCTCCAGATTCTACAGGAGAATAAGCGATTGATCGCGGAAAAATGGCCGGCCCTCAAAAAAAATTCCTCCGGTTACAACCTGCGTCAGGTCATAACCGACCTTGAGCGCGGAGTATTCAACCTTCCCGCACTTTTGGTCGGCTCGGAGGGAACCCTTGGACTCTTTTTATCGACCCGGCTTCGGTTGCTGCCGTTGCCCTCGGAAATTCTTACCTCCCGGCTTTACTTCGGCTCTCTGATTGAAGCCGGGCGTGCCGTGCCGGATATTCTTGCCATCGGGCCATCCGGTCTGGAAATAGTTGATGGCTCCACTCTTAATCTCATCGGGAGAGATAAATTCGGTATTCCCGGATCGGCGGCGGCCCTGTTACTGGTAGAGTTTGATGATGACATCAATGCCAGGAAAGCGAAATTTGACGCTCTGACTGCGCGCCTGAATCTGGTTGCTCCGGCCGAATTCGCCTCGGATTCCGAATCGACCGCCGCCTTGTGGAGGGCCAGAAAAGCTATTGTCCCAACCCTTTACCGGCATCATCCCAAGAAGCGCCCTCTGGCGTTGATCGAGGATATTTCGCTCCCGCCGGATCAGGTTCCGGCTTTTATCGAGTTTGCCACCTCTCTCTTTGATGCGCATCATCTCACTTATGGCATTTTTGGCCATATCGGCGATGGTAATCTGCATGTCCGGCCATTGTTTGACTTAAATGACAAAAATGATTTTGAACTGGCCGTCAGGATTTACAATGAGGTTTACGACAGGGTAATTTCTATGGGCGGTTCCACTACCGCCGAGCATGCCGATGGAAGATTGCGGGCGGCTCTGGTTAAGAAGGTCTACGGCGAGGAAATATATCGGATATTTCTCAAGTTAAAAGAAACCCTCGACCCGGATCATATTTTGGCGCCGGGCGTTGTCTTAAGCGATACTCCCTTCACCGCGCAGATCGATTATGAAAAGATCAAGTCGTACTGCGCCGCCTGCGGAAAGTGCAACGGGTACTGCCCCGCCTATGACATATTCCGCCGCGAGGATTTCTCCCCGCGCGGCTGGCTGAGAATCATCAACCAGTCAGGAGACAACCGCGGTATTATCAATCAGCACCTGGCGTACTGTCTCAACTGCAAAAACTGCACTATTGTCTGCCCGGCCGGCGTCGATATTGCCGCCGAAATCATAAAATACCGCAGCGAGAAACCAGCCCTTCTTTCGAAAGCGGCTGTTGCCTTTGCCGACCGTGAATCACTCCTTGGCCTTTCGCTTCGGCTGGCTAAAATTGCGGAGCCGCTCGTCCGGAGCGGTTTGGGCAGAGCCGCCGTCGGCCTGCTGGGAGGCCCGGCCTTTGGTCTCGACCGCACCGCCCGGTTTCCGGCCATTGCTGCCAAATCGCTTCGTAAACGATTTTCTGAAAGGATTGCCTCTGAAGGTACCGTGGCCCTGTTTCATGGCTGCGCCGACAATCTCCTGGAGTCATCGGTGGGCGAGGCGATTTTTAAGGTGTTTGACCGGTTGGGAATAGATATTTCCATGCCCGAACAGAAATGCTGTGGGTTGCCCTATGAAGTCTACGGCCATCGTGAGAATCTTCTGGAAAAGGCCCGTTACAATATTGACCGCCTCAAGCCCTTTGAAGCCGTCATCACCGGCTGCGCCTCCTGCCTCCTGCGTCTGAAAGAATATGAGAAGCTTTTCTCCGAAGACGATCCATACCGGCAAGAGGCCGAAAAACTAACCGGGAAATGCTTTGATATCAGCCAGTACCTGAATCGGCAGGAAATCGATTTTTCAATTTTCACCTCCGAAAAAATGACGACCGTAACTTATCATAACCCCTGTCATCTACGCGCCGCCGGGCTCCATAATGAACCGGAGAAGCTTTTGCGGAAATTAAATAATATCCCTATCATCCGTCCCCTTCATGCCGATCGCTGTTGCGCTCAGGCCGGGTCGTTCGGCTTTGTTCATTTCCGGGAATCAAAACTGATGTTTGCCCAAAAGAAAGAAGAGTATGGACAGATTGAGGCCGATTACCTGATGACTTCCTGTCCCGCCTGCCAGATGAAGATCAGGGCCGAAATGGGCGACCGTTTCACCGTTGTTCATCCGATAGAAATACTTGCCAACCGACTCGGGAAAGAGTAATTTTAAACGGAACATTTTGACGGGAAGATTATCATGAGCGAAAATACAAGACAGGAAAAAGGATTGCTGATTGTCTATACCGGGGACGGCAAAGGGAAAACCACGGCGGCGCTCGGGATGACTGTGCGTGCGATCGGCTACGACTGGCAGGTCTGTATTATCCAGTTCATCAAGGGAAGCTGGAAATATGGCGAGCTGGATGGAATAAAAAAACTGGCGCCCAATGTGGAACTGAATGTCATGGGTGAGGGATTTGTCGGCATAATCGATGATAAGAAGAGTTTCGAGGAACACCGCGCCGCCGCCCGCAAAGCATACGAAATGGCTCTGGAAAAAATATCCGCGCAGAAATATCAACTGATCATTCTCGATGAATTGAACGTGGCGGTTAATCTCGGCCTGATAAGCCGGGAGGAACTGGAAAACATCATTGCTGCCAAGCCGGAGAACCTCCATCTGGTCATCACCGGGCGAAGTGCTATCAAATGGCTGATCGATAAAGCTGATCTGGTGACCGAAATGAAGGAGATAAAACATCCCTATCAGAAAGGGATTCTGGCCCAGAAAGGGGTCGATTTTTGAGAATTGCCGTTGCGGGAGGGACCGGATTCATCGGGCACAATCTCGTTGGGGCTCTTGCGGAGAGTGGTCATACCGTTTTCGTCATCAGCCGTCGCAGGAGTATAAAACAAGGGGCGAAGGGGATGGTTGAATATGTCGCCGGTGATCTGCATGATGTTGAATCTCTGAAAAGCGCTCTCAACGGCATAGAGGTCGTTTATCATCTGGTCGGCATCATCGCCGAAACAAAAACGCTCACCTTCGAAAAGACCGTTATCGGGGGAACGAAGAATCTGATTGCAGCCTGCCGGCCCAATGGCGTCAAGAAAATAATATACCTCTCCGCATTGGGGACTTCCGCTTCGACCGATACCCGGTACTTTCAATCCAAATGGGCAGCCGAAGAGATAATCAGAAATTCCGGGATACCTTACACCATTTTTCGACCCTCGGTGGTTTTCGGACCGGCGGACAAATTTATCAATATGCTGGCCCGGATGGTGAAATTATCTCCGCTGGTTCCCATTGTGGGAAATGGCCGTGCTCTGCTTCAACCGCTCTATATCGGTGACCTCACTCTGATGCTGAAAGATACTCTCACCAACGAGAAAGCGGCCAACCGGATAATTGAGATTGGCGGGCCCGAGCAGCTCGAGTACCCTCAATTGATAGCCATCATAAAAAAAGTGTTGAACAAAAAAAGACTGAACCTTTATATACCGATGTGGTTTATGAAATTTGCGGCGACCCTGCTTGAGGCCGTCCTCAAGCCCGCCCCGCTGACCCGCGACCAGTTGAAAATGCTGAAAACGGGAAATATTTGCAGCAACATCGAAGCGCAAAAGATTTTTGACATAAAACTGACGCGACTTGAAGATGCTTTGAAAGAATATCTGAGGTGATAAAATGACCGAAAAAAAGTATGATATCGTTATCGTAGGCGGTGGTCCCGGGGGGCTTACGGCCGGATTATATGCGGCCCGGGCCAATCGAAAAACCGTGCTAATCGAAAAATACCTTCCCGGAGGGCAGATTGCCAATACAGAAGAAGTCGAGGATTACCCCGGTTTTCATTTGATAGCCGGCCCGGAATTGGCCATGAAGATGACCGAGCACGCCAAGCATTTCGGGCTCGAGATCGCCTCGGATGAAGTCACCGAGATATACAGCGATGGGAATGATCGGATAGTCGTGACGGCCTCGGGTGATATTTATCGCGCCAAAGCGGTCATTATCTCAACCGGTGGATCGCCCAATCATCTTAATGTCCCCGGCGAGAAAGATTTTGCCGGAAAGGGCGTTTCTTACTGTGCCATCTGCGATGGCGCCTTTTTTAAGAACCAGGTGATTGCTGTCGCCGGCGGGGGAGACGCCGCGGTGGAAGAAGGGTTGTTCCTCACTAAATTCGGGAGCAAAGTCTACATCATTCATCGCCGTAATGAGCTGCGGGCCCAGAAAATCATCCAGCAGCGGGCGCACAATAATCCCAAAATCGAATTTATCCTCGATACCGTCATCGATTCCATCAACGGCGACAACCGCGTCCGAAATCTGTCGCTGCGCAACGTCAAAATCGGCCGGCAGTCAACTCTGGAGGTCGGCGCCATATTTATATTTGTCGGATTTGTGCCCAATTCCAATCTGACCCGCGAGCCGCTCAATAAGGATAAGGGCGGGTATATTATTACCAATGAGCGTATGGAAACCTCTATCAAGGGCATATTCGCCTGCGGCGATGTGCGCAGCCAAATGGTCAGGCAGATCACCAATGCCGTGGGTGACGGCACGACTGCGGCGGTGGCGGCCGAAAAGTACATCGAAGAAATGGAGAGTTGAAACTTCCCAATTTCCCCTTTGCAGAGGGTTCAAACTGTCCTCATGCAAGATTTGAATCTGCCGCTGCCGGGGCAATTTCTGCGCATTCCTCTAACCGTCTTAACTGCCTGAAGTTGCGTCTATTATGAAGCCGTTTGCGCATCTATTCCGGGGCAAAGCCTCTTTGCTTGATTCATATCCTTGCAGGCAGCACTGAATATGTTGCCTTGAAAGTGGATAGGAATGTAGTGTTTATTGGTCCTTCTTTAACTGCTTATGTTCCATCCGGCACGATAGTTGCTTTTTTGCTAAGCAAGAAACGAACAATTTTCCTCCCTGAGTTGTTAGAGATTTAGGGAGTGGTGTGTGCTGGCCTACCAGCCACCTGACGTTAGAGTCGGGCATCCCCCCTCCACCACTCCCTATTTTTTTATCCCCTTCTAATCCCTAATCTGAATCAGCTTTTCTGCCGATAATGGTGATAATGTTGGCGGAAACAGTATTAGGGTGAGAAAATGCTTGGCTTTAAAACTCCCGGTTTATTTATACGAATTTCACATCTCATTATAATCCAGGTTCTCTTCATATTCGCCGCCCTGGCGCTGGTGCTGTTTGATTCCGGTAGCAGCGATACGCCGACCCAGCACTATTACCGGCAACGACAGCAAGCCGAAGTGGCATCCCAGACCCTCTTTGACCTGATCGAGGCTGATTCCACTGCCAGTCCCTTCAATAATTCGAAAATGAAAAGTGAAGCGGAGCGGCTTGTTCGGGAAAACAGCTGGGTTGATGCCGTCAATGTCATCTATCATAATCCCAGAACCGGGCGGGACAGCCTGTTCCATTTGTCCGATCGCACCGGGTTTGATTCTCATCCTTTGGAGTTCTCCACTGCTCCCGATTCCAGCCTCCGGAATGGATTCATTTATGCAGGCGCCGGGAGCCCGACTGTTCTTTCCGGCGATGGAAGTCATCTGGGCTTTATCATGCGGCCCACCAATGCCCGAAATGACTATGCCATATATCTGACCGCATCAAATGATATGGAGGGCGACGCCAAAGGGAATCAGGCGGAAGTGCTCTTTCTGCTCTTCCTGTTTTCGGCTCTTATTTCTCTTCTAATCATCAATCTGATGTTCCGGGGTGTCAAGCGGCCGCTGGCCAACCTCATTGAAGCGCTGGAACGAACCGCCGACGGTCATGAGCATTATGTGTCCGAAGACGAGGGTGATAAAGATATTCAGCGGCTGGCCCGGGCCTTCAATCAGATGTCCCAGAGCCTGTCCGAAAAGCAACGCAAACTGTCGATCGCCAATCACGAACTCGTGAAAGCCAACAAATCCCTTATCGAATCCGAGTCAATATTGACCGCGCTGGTCGATTATTCTCCCGATGCCATTATTGTGACCGATCTTGATGATCAGGTTATCATCTATAATCAGCAGGCGGCGCGCGGTTTCGGCTATAATCAAAGCGACCTGCTGGGGAGGAAAATTGGCAACCTGTTTGCCCTGCCCAACACCCACGACCGGCTCAATGCCACGGAAACCGAGAATCTTGAGACCCAGGAAATTATCTGCCGGCGGCGCGACGGCAGCCGGTTTCCCGCCCTGCTTGTTCATACCACCCTGGGGCCCGAAGGGTGTAAGCCGATCGCCATGCTCTATTTTATCAAAGATATTTCCGAGAGCGAAAACTACCAGAATATGATTCTCAGGCTCGACCGTATCGCCTCGCGCGGCAAAATGGCCCGCGATATCGCCCATGAAATAAATAATTATCTGGCCATTTTGCAGGGGAATCTGGAACTCCTGCCCATGTTCATGGCCAAAAACGACACGGCTAAGTGCGAACAGAAAATCAATGTGATGAAAGATACTGTTACGAAGATATCCAAATTCACCGACGGCCTCACCCAGTTCAGCGACGAAAACAGCGAATTCCGCAAAGAAGATCTCAACCAGCTGATTGAAAACCTGATCGCCTTTGTCAAACCGCAGAACAAATTCGATGACATTTTGATTGGCACCAATCTTTCCGAAAATCTGCCGCTGGTGGAAATCGATGCCAGCCAGATTCAGCTATTGCTGGTCAACCTCCTCTACAACGCCGCCGAAGCTATGACCACGTTCGAGGGAACCCGCTGGATAATAATTTCAACCGCTCCTGATGAATCCGGTCAAAATGTAATTCTGAAGGTCACCGACAGCGGCCCCGGAATCAATGAGGAAAATATCCCCAAAATGTTTGTCACCCGCTTCAGCACCAAGAGGGGATGCAACGGCCTCGGATTGATCACCTGCAAAAATGTGGCCGACATCCACAAGGGTGAAATCGCTTATCACACCGGCGATGAATCCCGGGCTATCTTCGTGATCAACCTGCCGGTGAAAAGAGAAATCGCCTCCGGGCAGGAAAGGCGCGCCGGGGAAACGCAAAAAGTGCCGTCGGACGCGTCAAAATAAATCATTGACCTCGCTTTTCTAAAACTCTAACTTGATTTCATGCCTGATTCCGAACTTGGCGGTACATTATTTGGCCCCCGGGCGCGACTTGCCCTGCCCATCGCCGTCATCCTGGGACTCCTGTTATTTGTCCTTACCTACCTGGGCATACAGAAGAGCCGCAGCGACAGCCTGGAATTGATACGCCAGCAGGGAACCGCCCTGATCGAAAGCATGACCCTCTCGGCCGATAACGCCATCAAGGCCAATTCCCTGTTCGATCTCTTTGTGCAGGAGAAATTCTCCGACCTGGTCGGGTTTCTCGATAGCCGCCGCGACCTGCGCTATTCCTCCGCCGAGATGGCCGATTTCTCCTCCGAATTCGGCATCGATGCCATTTTTATTTTCGATACCAGCTTAACGCCTGTCGCCGCCGGAGCGCGCGGGCTGTTTATCAATCTGGAGGAAATTCGCGAGTTGCTAATGCCTCTGATTGACTCGCTCCTCAACGATTCGGTCTCCGGCAGCCGCTTCCAAACCATCGAAAGCGGATCGCCGGGAAATGCCTCGCTGCTTTTCCTGCAGAAAAGCGCCGATGAAAAATTTGTCTTTGCCTTTGTCTCCGATGCGCTGTTCTATTCCTCCGCCAAGAGAGATATCGGCATCGGCTACCTGGTGCAGAATATCGCCCGTGAGGTCGGTATTGAGTACATCCTCTTTCAAACCGAACAGGGCATCATCTTCTCCTCCCGCAAAATAGGCCCAATGCTGAAAATCGAGAAAGACCCGTTCCTTGCCTCGGCGCTGGAATCGGATACCGTGCTCTCCCGTGAATATCTCTACAACGAAATGCGGGTTCTGGAATTGGTCAAACCGTTTTCCTCGGTCGAATATCCCCGGGGTCTGTTCCGCCTGGGAATTTCCCTCGAAAAATATTACAGCATTATGGCCGGTTTTGACCGCCAGATGATTGCCTTGAGCGCTGTCATTTTTGCCGTTCTTGTCCTGGCAATGCTCTATTTGTCCGGAAAACAGAAGCGTATCAAACTTGACCGCTCCTTTAAGAGAGTTAAGTCGCTTTCGGAAAAAGTATTTGATAGTATTAATGCCGGGCTGGTCACGATCGGCAAAGATGGTACTATCGAGATGGCCAATCGCCAGTTTCTGAATATTTTCGCCGCCCGGGAAACGGAAATTGTCGGACAGCTCTGGCAAAACCTGGCTTTCCGGACAGTCATTCCTTTTGACCGAATCCTTTCGGGTCATCATGGTCCCGGTGAGGTGGAGTCAACCCTGGAACTGCCATCCGGCAAGAAGCACCTTCTGATTAACATCGCCCGCCTTTATGACTACGAAAACAAAGAGGCCGGAGCGGTGGCTGTGGTGTACGATTACACCGGCATCAAGGAACTTGAGGAAACCGCCCGCCGCAAGGAGCGTCTCACCGAATTGGGAGACCTGGCCGCCGGCGTGGCGCATGAAATCAGGAATCCGCTCAATGCCATTTCCATCGCCGCCCAGCGTCTGATGGCCGAATTCAAGCCAAAAGAAAATCCCGAGGATTTTCAATCCTTCACCCGCCAAATTAAATCGGAGGCCAATCGCCTGAATGAAATCGTTTCCCGCTTCCTGGCGATGGCGCGCGGACAGTCATCTGCCCGGAATCAATTTGATGCCGGTCATGTTACCGAGGAAGCGGTGCGCTTTCTTGGCCTTGGAATTGAGACCGACAGAGTCAAACTTGAATCGCGGATCGAATCGGGCCTTTCCATCCGTGGAAATGAAGACCGCCTCAAACAACTGGTCATTAACCTCGTTCGCAACAGCCTCGAGGCCTGCGGGGAAAAAGGCGGAAATGTCCTGGTCAGGTTATTCCGCGACCATGAGCAGGTAGTTCTTCTGGTTAAAGATACCGGCCCGGGAATTCCCGAGGAGATAAGAAAGAAAATATTCAGCCCCTATTTCACGACCAAGGACAAAGGTACCGGTCTGGGCCTTTCGATCGTGCATCAGATTGTCGAGGAATTTCAGGGGAAAATGGAATTGCTCACGCCGCCCGGGGGGGGCGCCGAATTCAGAATCATATTTCCCGCCGCATAAAAAAACGGCGGCCGAAGCCGCCGTCTTGATAATGTTGCCGATTACTGCGGCGGCGGAACCGCCGGAATCTGCTTCTTGATCCATGCGGTACTGACCGATTTGGGACGCGTAAGGGCCGTCCCGATGGCGCGGTTGTAAACCAACTGCGACAACATTCCCATGGCACGCGACACCGCAAACAAAACGGTGTAGTACGGGAACTCGGTCAATCCGTAGTGATAGAGCAAAGCGCCGGAGCCGGCATCAACATTCGGCCACGGATCTTTGACCTTGCCCTGCTCGGCCAGGACCTTCGGTACTACATCAAAGACCTTGGCCACCAGCTGGTACACCGGATCATCCGGGATATATTTCTTGCCGAATTCCAAGAAGGCGGTGAAACGCGGGTCGGTCACGCGAAGCACGGCATGGCCGTAACCGGGAATCACCTGCCCGGACTTGAGCGTCTCCCACGCGAATTTATACAAGTCCTCATCGGAGGGAACACCCTTGAATTTCTTGATTACTTCCAGAATCCAGGCGAGGCATTCCTGATTGGCCAGACCATGAAGAGGACCCGCCAGACCGTTCAGCCCTGCGGATACGGCATAGTAGGCATCGGAAAGCGCCGAGCCGACCGTATGGCAGGAGAAGGCGCTGACATTGCCGCCCTCATGATCGCTGTGCAGCGTCAGATAGAGCTGAATCAATTTGGCGAAAGTGCCCGATTTATCTTTAATGCCGAGCATATGGGCGTAGTTGGCGCCCCAGTCGAGATCTTTCTTGGGGCCGATCTTGTTCCCCTTGTTAAACCGCATGCGGTAAATCCCCGCGGCGATTACCGGCATCCGGGCCAGAATATTGAGCGAATCCTCCAGCATCGGTTTCCAGTACTCATCCTTGGTCATTCCGGCATCGTACATCTTCCGGAATTCCGATTCCTTCTCCATGACCAGAATGGCCGTATCGAGCATCACCATCGGGTGGGAATCTTTCGGCATGGCCGTTAGTACATCCCAAACATATTTGGGAACCTTGGCCCTTTCCGAGAGGTCTTTCTGAAGCGCTTTCAGAGCGGTCTTGTCGGGAAGCTCCCCCGTGCAGAGAAGATAGAAAATCTCTTCCGGCAGTTTCTCGGTCAAATCCTTGATCGGGAAGCCCCGAATCACCAGACCGGTATCGGCGTTTACAACCGATGTGTCGCAGATCATTCCCTTGACACCGCGCATGCCGCCATAGGCCTGCCCGATGTTTACCTCGGAGATTTTGATCTCACCATGATTCTTGGTGAGATTCTTTATCTCCTCCTTGAGTCCAGGAATGATTTCGGACAACCTTTTCTGTAATGTGGCCATCTTTTTTACTCCTGTAAATGTTGATTATTAATGTTTCTTAATGTCAATCCCAGCCTTGTGAATTCTTTCACATATATTAGATTATGATATATTAACTTATCCCATCCTGCTTGTCAACAGAACAATTTCTAAATTTGAAAAATTTGGACTCAATTCCACCAAAATCGGAGATTGGGCAGCCTGATGCGAAGATCTTTGATTGTTCCGGTGTATGAAGCCTGCCCCTGCCTCGACAGGGCGGCTCTCCTTTTAGCAAAACATCTTGCCGGGGTTGAGCATATATTGCGGATCGAAAACCTCTTTGACCCCCCTCATGAAGGCGATTGTGGCCCGACTGAATTCAAGATAGAGAAACTCCTTTTTTGTCAGGCCGATTCCATGTTCGCCGGTCAGAGTCCCGCCAAGTTCAAGGGTTGTCGCAAAAAGCCTTCTGATCCCCTGGTCTATATATTCATCTTCTTTGCCCCCCTCTGTCGCCGCCAGAAAATTGACATGTAGATTGCCGTCGCCGGCATGGCCGTAAGAGTTTATCCTGACCGGATATTCCTCGTTTAGGCGGGCCACAAAAGCGACCAGTTCGGGAAGCCGCGAGGGAGGCACACAGACATCCTCGGAAATTTTCCTGACCGCCGACGCCTTGACCGCCTTCGAGAGATTCCGCCTGATTTTCCAGAGATTTTCCGCCTGTTCTGGATCGCCTTCGCTTTTCAGATAAATCGCCTTGAAAATCCGGCAGATATGGATGATCCGCTCCGTCTGAAGCTGGTCTTCATGCCCGGCCGTCTCGAAAAGAAGCAGGGCGGCCGCATTATCGATTTCTATCGCCTTCTCATACTGGTTAGAGCAGGCGATTGCATCGCCATCCATATACTCCATAACCGCCGGAACAATGCCGCAGCGGGTTATCTCGCTGACCGCCCGGGCCGAGTTCTCGGGATTATCAAAGGCAGCCAGGATAGTGGTCCCTTTGGGGGGAAGGTCTATCAACCGGACCGCGATTTCGGTGATTGCCGCCAGAAGTCCCTCGGAGCCGGTCAGGATGACGGCCAGGTCAAATAGCTCCCCATCCGAGTACACCCCGGTCTTAAGGATTTCACCTTCCACGGTCACGCCTCTCAGGCCGATGATATAATCCTTCGTGACCCCGTATTTTTTGCAGTGGAGGCCTCCGGCGCATTCGGCCACATTGCCGCCCAGCGACGATTCATCATAGCTGGCCGGATCGGGGGGATAAAACAGGGAATGCCTTTCCGCCTCTTTCATCAAATCAATCGTAATAACTCCCGGGCCGCAGAAAGCCATCTTTCTTCCCGCATCAATTTCAAGTTTTTTGAGATGTTCCAGTGACAAAAGCAACCCATCCGGCACCGGCACCGCCCCGCCGGTGTATCCGGTTCCGGCGCCGCGGAAAACAATCGGGATTCCCTCTTCGCGACAAAGATCGGTGATCTCAATGACATCGCTTTCATTTTCGGCGAAGAATATGGCCGGCGGCCTGACCCTTATTTCCGAGGCGTCTCGGAAATAATCCGGAAGGGTATCGGTATCAAGAATTACTTTTTGATGATACTTCTCTTTGAGAGAAGAAAAAAACCGACTGTGACTCTCAGTCGCCACTCTTGGGGCCTGCTTCGGTCTTTTCTTTCTTAGTTTCGGTCGGCTTAACCGTAATTATTTCGCCACCCTCTTTTTTTCTCGATTCCTTGTATGCATCGGAACGATGATCGGTGATATAGAATCCCGAGCCTCTAAAAAGAAATCCCGCGCCGCCGGTAACCATCCGGCGGGTTTTGCCCATGCATTTGGGGCAGCTTTCCACAGGCGGGTCGGTCATCTTCTGAAACTCTTCAAATTCATATTCGCACTTGGAGCATTTATACTGGTAAGTCGGCATATCACTCGACTCCTTGGACTATTATTACTCAGTCATTCACTTAATATCGGTCGCACCCAAATCAATTCCTGCGACCTTTGACCAAATATTAGACCACCCCGCGGGGTGGTCTAATATCTTTATATCATCTCCGTTTAACAGATTTTGACGGCGAAAGTTCACCGCAAAATCCGGCTATAAGTGCCCTTAAATCGGAAAATCCTTCTTCTTTGGGCCGGCCTCGACAATCTCGGGCGGGCAGCCATCACGGAACTTCTTGAAATTCTCGATAAACAGCGCCCCCAACTGGAGATATTTATCCTTGTATGAGGCGCGGTCATCCCAGGTGTTGATCGGATTAAGCACCTTTTCCGGCACTCCCTCGCAACTCTTGGGAACCTGGAAACCAAAAATCGGATCGGTATAGAATTCCACATTCAGAAGCTTGCCGTCCAGTGCGGCATTCAGAAGCGCCCGGGTATGGTGGATACTCATCCGCTTGCCGATTCCATATGGCCCACCGGTCCAGCCGGTATTCACCAGCCAGCAATTCACTTCGTGTTTGAGAATCTTGTTCTTAAGCATCTCGGCATAATAGTAAGGGTGGTGCACCATGAATGGCGCGCCGAAACAGGCGCTGAAAGTTATTTCCGGCTCCTTTCCCAGACCGATTTCGGTGCCCGCCACCTTGGCGGTATATCCGGAAATGAAATGGTACATCGCCTGATCCGGCGTCAGCCTGGCGATCGGCGGCATCACGCCCGAGGCATCGCAGGTGAGCATCAGGATATTCTTGGGGTGTCCCCCCATTTTGCTCGGAACCGCATTGTCGATAAAACTCAGGGGATACGAAGCCCTTGTGTTTTCGGTGCGGGTGTCGTCATCCAGGTCGAGAAGCCTTGTCACCGGGTCGAAAATCACATTTTCCAGAATTGTCCCGAATTTCCGGGTGCAGGCATAAATCTGCGGTTCCGCCGTCGGCGAAAGCTCGATTACCTTGGCGTAACAGCCGTTCTCAAAATTGAATACCCCTTCATCGCTCCAGCCATGCTCGTCATCACCGATCAACTGCCGATTCGGGTCCGCCGAGAGAGTGGTCTTGCCGGTTCCGGAAAGGCCGAAGAAGAGCGCCGTTTCGCCGTCTTTTCCCATATTGGCCGAGCAGTGCATGGTCATAATTCCATCCAGCGGCAGCAGGTAGTTTAGAAGGGTAAAAACCGATTTCTTGATTTCGCCGCCGTAACCGGAACCACCGATAATGCAGATTTTCTGGTCGAAACTGAGGAGAATAAAAGTGGGGGAGAGGGTGCCGTCGATTTCAGGCAACCCTTGGAATGATGGCACCGATATCACGGTAAATTCCGGTACAAACCTCTTCAGCTCATCATTGGTGGCCGGCTGAATGAACATATTCCGCGCGAAATGCGAATGCCAGGCCAGTTCGGTGATAATCCGCACCGGCAGACGATAGTTCGGGTCGGCGCCGCCGTAGCAGTCCTGCACAAAGAGGTCGCGCCCCTGCATGTACCCCTGCAGGCGCTGAAAGACGCCGTTGAATTTGTCGAAGTTGAAAGGACGGTTGTACTGTCCCCACCAGATATTCCCCTCGCTGTTAGGCTCCCGCACTATAAATTTGTCGTTGGCGGCGCGAGCCGTATGTTTCCCGGTGTTGACAATGAACGGCCCCATCAATGAAATTTTCCCCTCGCCCCGGAATATCGCTTCTTCATAAAGAGCTTCGGTGGGAAGATTCCAGTAGACATTATTCAGATTTCGAAAGCCGAGGTTTTCCAGGCCGAAATCACTCTTGAGGTCTTTGGCCTGAGACAGCGCCGGAGACTTTATATCAAGTATGTAGTGACTCATTTCCAGTTTCTCCTGTATTTTCTGTCGCCAATGAAAATCTCATTGGGTGAATCGGGGTCGAGCGCCCATTTGATACGGGCGATGCCCTGGGTTATCTCCTTCATGCTGCCGCAATAGCTCAGGCGAAGGTGACCCTCCATACCGAACTCTTTGCCCGGAACCGTTACCACCAGCGCCTTCTCCAACAGCATCTTCGAAAGCGCCACTGAGTCTTTGCTATACGCCCGGAAATCCGGAAGACAATAGAAAGTACCGTCGGGCGGGATAGTCCTGATGCCGGTGAAAGCCCGCAGTTCGTTGAGCATCACATTACGGTGGTTTTCGAGTGTGAGACGCAGGCTTTCAACACTGCTCTGTACCACGTTGAGAGCGCCGGCGGCCGCCTCCTGAAGCACCACCGAGGGGCAGGACATATTCTGCGCCTGAACATTTATCATGGCTCCGATTATCTTGGTGTTGGCCACCGTCCAGCCGATCCGGAACCCCGTCATGGCATACATCTTGGACACGCCGTTGACCACAATCAGTTTGGAGGAATCGGTCTGGTCTTTGGCAAATTTATAGCATGAGACAGCGGTCTTCTTGTCAAAAACCAGCTTGTGATAGATATCATCCATGATCAGGTAAATGCCCTTTTTCTCGCAGAACTCGACAATCTGGGCGATCAGCTCCGCAGGATAAATGGCGCCCGAGGGATTATTGGGACTGTTGACAATTATCGCCTTGGTATAGGAACTGGTCGACTCGATAATATCGTCTATCGAGGGAAAGAATCGGCCGTCCTCGGGATTGACAACCACCGGAATACCATAGCACATCTTGACAATTTCCGGGTAGCTGACCCAGTACGGAGCGAGAATTATCACCTCGTCCTGCGGGTCCAGCAGAGTCACCATGAGATTGTAAATGGCATGCTTGGCGCCATTGGAGATAATAACATTCTTGGTGGTGACCGCTTTTCCGTAGTTTTCCTCGGTGTACCGTACCACTGCTTTCGTAAGAGAGGAAATCCCCTCGGTCGGGGTATAACGGATATCGGCGGTGGTCAGTTTGGCGGCGGCGCTCAGGATGGCATCGAGAGGCACCTTGCTTTTCGGCTCCCCGGCCCCGAGATGAATCACCGGTTCGCCGCGGTCCCGAAGTTTTCCCGCCGCTTCATTCATTTTTAAAGTCGGCGATTCTTTGATTTCACGCGCAAGTTTACTGATGGTCATAGGATCATCCTTTCATTAGCATCGCAATAGCGGTCACATCGACAATATCCTGTGCCGTACAACCGCGGGACAGGTCGTTGGATGGTTTGGCCAGACCCTGAATGATCGGCCCGGTGGCCATGGCATTGGCCAGCCGCTGTGTTAGCTTGTAGGCAATATTGCCGGCATCGAGATCCGGGAAAATAAGAACATTGGCATCACCGGCAATAACCGAACCGGGGGCCTTCGATTTGGCCACCTCCGGCACGATGGCGGCATCAACCTGAAACTCGCCGTCCACTTTCAAATCGGGATAGTTCCTTTTCAGAATTTCCAATGCCGCCAGAACTTTATCGACATCCTCATGCTTCGCCGAACCCTTGGTCGAAAACGACAACAGCGCCACTTTCGGCTCCTCGCCGACCAGATTCTTCATCGTCTGTGCCGTCGAAACCGCGATTGAGGCCAGCTGCTCCGGGTCGGGATTCGGCACTACCGCCGAATCGGCATACATGAATATTTTATTTATCGTGTCACGATATTTCGGCACCGTCATCATGAACGCCCCCGAGACCGTCTTTATCCCCGGCGCCAGACCAATCACCTGAATACCCGCGCGAAGAACATCGCCGGTAGTGTTGATCGAACCGGCCACCGAGCCGTCGGCCATGTCGCGGCGCACCATCATGGCGCCGAAAAACAGGTAATTCTTCATCGTCTCTTCGGCTTCTCTCTCGCTTATCCCTTTGGCCTTGCGAAGTTCATAAAACTCGGCGGCAAAAGAGGGGAGAAGCTCCGAATTTTTCGGGTCGATCACCCGCACCAGTTCGAGATTCAACCCTTCGGCTTTGGCCAGCCGGGCGATCTCATCTTTGTTACCCAGAAGGGTCACCCCCGCGATTTTCTGTTCCACAATCGCTTTGGCCGCTTTTACCACCCGCGGCTCGGTCCCCTCCGGAAGCACCACCCTTCTGCTCTTGGCCCGCGCCTTTTCCTTGATTATATCAAGAATATTCTTGCCCCCTCCAATTTCAGACAACATCTAACAACTCCTGTTCACTCAATGATGAATATTATTATTTTATGTCTCATTCAAATCGGGATTGGCCAGAAACGCCTCGATAAACATATCGATATTCCCATCCATCACCGCCTGCACGTTCGAGGTCTCCACATCGGTGCGATGGTCTTTCACCATGTTGTAGGGATGGAACACATAACTCCGTATCTGGCTGCCCCATTCAATTTTCTTTTTGGTTTTTTCCACCTCCGCCCGCTTTTTCTTCTTCTCCTCAAGCTGCATCTGATACAGCCGCGACCGCAGGATACGAAACGCCACCTCGCGGTTTTTTAGCTGGCTGCGCTCGTTCTGGCACTGAACGACAATGCCGGTCGGGAAATGGGTGATCCGCACCGCCGAGGAGGTCTTGTTGACATGCTGTCCCCCCGCGCCCGAGGAACGATAGGTATCCAGCCGGATATCATCATCCTTGATTTCAATCGCGACCGTATCCTCCACCTCGGGATAAACATAGACCGAAACAAACGAGGTGTGCCGCCGGCTGTTGGCGTCAAAAGGGGAGATGCGCACCAGCCGATGCACCCCCGATTCCGCTTTGAGATACCCGAACGCATATTCGCCGGTGATTTCGATCGTGGCCGATTTGAGCCCCGCCTCTTCTCCCGAAAGATAATCCAGCAGTGAGACCTTAAACCCTTTCATTTCACACCAGCGGTTATACATCCGGAACAGCATATCGGCCCAGTCCTGCGATTCGGTGCCGCCGGCGCCGGGATGGATCGTCAAAATGGCGTTGCGGGCGTCATCCGGGCCGGAAAGAAGCGTGGTCAATTCCAGCTTCTCCATTTCGCCGACCATCTGGTCGAGCGAATGCTTTATTTCCACCACATCGGGCGAGTTTTCATCGCCGTTGGTAAGCGAAAACAGCTCATCGAGGTCGGATAATTCCGCATTATAGCGCCCGACCCTCTCCATCCATTTTTTGTGCTCGGATATTTCCTTCAGGATCGCCTGAGCCTTTTGATTATCGCTCCAAAAATCCTGGGCGGATGTCAGCTGTTCCAATTTGTTAATTTTTTCACGACGTCCTTCCAGGTCAAAGAAACCTCCCTAGTTTGGAAAGTCGTGTCTTTAAATCAGATATGGTCTCTTTTACGTCGTTTATCATTCTCAAATCCTTCAATAAGATATGTAATATATACCCCTTTCCCCCCAAAAGTCAAATGTTAAAATGATTAAATTTTCTCCAAGAAATATCCAAATTATGAGAAAAATCCACCGGGCGCCAACAATCGAGGACTAAATTTGGTTTATTTCAGGGGCGGTCCGAAATGCCCTCCGAATTCCGCCGCAGGCGGAATGAGCGGGGGTTTCGACGATTCATACTGATCAACCTAAATCCTGGAGCAACGGGAGCGAATCAAGACAGAAACACTCAGGATAAGGAGAGAATTATATCGAAAAGCGCTTGACATTAGGCAAAGCGCGGCCTAACTTAGACAGTTCAGAGGATATGTTTAAACGAACCGGGATGAAACTGCAAGATGAATCCGTTTCCGATCTCGGGGTCTTTAAGCCTGACTTGTAGATAACATCTCACAATCTGTTAACAGAATAGCCCAATGCTGAACGGTATATATGGCGTCTACGAACCTAATATCGGAATGTCATTGGCATAAGGTAACGTGTCATGGTTTGGAGCACGTTGGAAAGGAGAGTCAAATGCAATGTTGTTCACGTTCGACCAAAATTGGTCTCTTGGTTCTTGTAAGTTTCCTGTTTTTGCCTGGATTGACAATGCAGGTGCACGCGACAACTTACAGGCTTTTGTCGGTCGCTGACGCCGATGTTTCCATCAAATACCCCAATACCAATGATGGTGGTGGTATCGCCCTTCTTGTGGGCTACGATGTCAATAATGGTCGGCTGCGATCGTTCTTAAAATTCGATCTGTCAGTAATTCCTTCAGGAGAAGCACCATATATAACAGATGCCAGATTGAAGATTTACAATGCAGGGTCGAATCCCAACCAGTCATCCTATATTCTCTTGGTCTCGGCTGCGTGGGACGAATATACCATAACCTGGAATAATCAGCCTAGCGCTTCCGTAGTACTCGGCCAGTCAACGCTTTTACCGGGATGGAGCGACATACAAGTCGACGCGCCAAACTTCTATGACATCAAGAACTGGGTAACTGGTAGCCAAAGCAACAATGGCTTCGAGATTAGACCGATAACCGAATATACCACGGGCATCGCCGAGTTGAGATCAAGGCAATCGTCATCATTCCCAGAGACATTGGTTGTGGTGACTACTCCTCCCCAAAATGTTACTTTTAGTGTAATCAGTGTACCAGAGAATGGCGTGTACGTCTTCGTAACTCCATCCGACGCTGATGGAAAATCCGGCGGTTACACACCTGCCACTTTTCGCTATAGCCAAGGTGCATCGGTCAGGATAGCAGCTTCAAACCCCGCCTTGGGAAGGACGTTTCTAGGTTGGTGGGATGTCTGTAACCTCCTTACCATGGACCAGTGGATCGATATCTCTGCGAGTCAGGGAGCCACGTATGTTGCGGAATATACAAAAGATGTTCCCATAGTCAGTTGTACTCCGCAATGTGGTTATGTGAGCATTAATTGGAATACGGTCACCGGAGCGACTGGCTATACCCTCTACCGGGACGGCGGAACCTTAGGTACATTCAGTCCGCCATACAATGACTACTCCGGCGGGTCGCACTGCTATCAGGTTGATGCTCAATACGGCTGTTACTACAATTCCAGCAAATCGTCGCAGTCATGTTGTTCCCCCTTGCCCCCTCCTATTCCGCCGGTCATCACGGGGCCTGCGTCCGGGTGTACGAATGTTCAGTATTGTATATCGTGGGGTGCGGTTGCGGGTGCGACCAGTTACGAGATTCAGGAGAATGGTGGAGGCTGGACGGACATTGGTAACGTAACGCAGCGATGCTATACTAAGGCCTCAGGGGGATCTTATTGCTACTATGTTCGGGCGAAAAACAGCTGTGGACAAAGTAATTCCAGTAACCAGCATTGCGTGACGGTGGATCCTGTTCCTCTGCCACCGTTCATTACGGGGCCTGCGTCCGGGTGTACGAATGTTCAGTATTGTATATCGTGGGGTGCGGTTGCGGGTGCGACCAGTTACGAGATTCAGGAGAATGGTGGCGGCTGGACGGACATTGGTAACGTAACGCAGCGATGCTATACTAAGGCCTCAGGGGGATCTTACTGCTACTATGTTCTGGCGAAAAACAGCTGTGGGGCAAGCAACCTCAGCAACCAGATTTGCGTGACGATCATCACGATTCCGGCAAATCCGAATCCCGGAAGCATGATTCCAAGCAGTGGCGCACACGGTCCTGTCGTCTTATCGTTCATCTGGCAGTGTGTCTCACAAGCCTCTGGTTACAGTCTCCAGATAGATACTAGTGCTTCAAGCTTTCTGCACTTGTGGAAGGACACAACTATCAGCTCTTGCAGCGTACAACTCACTGTGCCAGGCGGCGATTTGTGGTGGCGTGTTAGATCCTTCAACGCTTGTGGCCCCAGTGGCTGGTCGGGCCCGAACACCTACACAGACATATCTGATATATACACCGGCAAATTGCCTGAGGATTTCGCACTGTTTCAGAACCATCCAAATCCGTTCAACCCGGCCACAACAATTGGATTCGCTGTTCCCCAAAGATCTCATGTCACCGTTGCAGTTTATAACCTGCTGGGTGCCGAAATAGCCAGATTGGTTGACCATGAGTTTTCGCCCGGTACTTATCAAGTTGTTTGGAACGGTCGAAGCAAGGACGGTCAGTCGGTCTCAACAGGCATCTATCTTTATAGAATTGTAGCGGGTGAATTTTCTGAGACCCGCAAAATGCTGCTTCTAAAATAGGCAACTACAGAAATAGGGCAAGGCAGGCTTCAATAGCCTGCCTTACAAAACTCATAATATATCCCGCGAAATCCACAGGTCACAAATATTCTTTCTAACATTTTTCTAACAGCCGTTGTAGACCCCGTCTTAATTGTCAAGGGCATAATTAGGATTAAAGCGGGTCTCATTTTTGAGCATCGCCTTTCACCGTCACCCAAGCAAAATCACTACAACTTCGATGGTGATTTACGCCCTACCCCTTATATATGAATAATAATTCCCCGGCCATAAATAGTCTGATCGCCAAAAGGAGATTGTCACAGCTCATCATAATGCACAGAAATTGTTCATTCTTGGCCTTTGGCGCAAACATGCCACCGTGATATTTTAAAAATCGAAGAAACGAACCCAATTTACGCCATAGAGCGAATATCGCCTATCTCATTGTCGCACATACAGGTGTAGGTCGAAATTCCCCCGAATTCCGCAGAATGCGGAATGAGCGCGGGTTTCGACATTTCCGGGCTAGCTCACTTGTCGGCGCTCAGAATTACCGGCATGGAATTGGACGAGTTGCCGACTATCACGATCTTCGAGTTGGTCGAGGTCGCCAGATGCTCGGTGGCCTCGATTCCCTTCCACTTCAGATACGACGATGTCAGCCCGGCCGAGACAATTTTCTGAAAGTCGGCAATACCCTGTGCTTCGATCCGCTTGCGGTCAGCCTCGAGTCGCTCCTTCTCGATGGTAAACTGCATCCGCTGAGTCTCCTGATCGGCGGTCAGCTTGAAATTGATCGCATCGGAAATCTTTTCCGGTATCTGCACGTTGCGAATCAGTACATTTTCGATGACAATCCACTTCTTGGCCACCGATGCCTTCAGTTCGTCAATAATCTCCCTGGCCACCTGTTCGCGCTTCGTGGAATAGATCTCCTCGGGCTTGTAGCGACCGGCGACAGCCCTGGCGATACCTCTGATATTGGGCGCTACGATATCCGAGTAGTAGCCTTCTCCCACCGTAACCTGAAGCGAATCGAGCTTTGTCGGTTCCGGGTAATAGAGAATCGAGACTTCCATTTTGATCGAAGCGCCGTCGGACGACAGAACCGTAAGGTCTTCCTTCTGCTCCTGAATCTGAGTGCGGTATACGAACATCTTGTTCCACGGCAGGTGGAAAGTGAAGCCTTCGCCATAGATCCGTCCGAACTCCGTGCCGGATCCAAAAGTGCTGTAGAAAACGGCGCGATGTCCCGAGGGAACCTGGGTTCCGCAGCCGGCCAGCGCCAATAACGATACCGAAAGTAACAGCAGAACGATGCTTTTGCTCTGTGTCATGGTCTTCAAACCTCCTTGTTTAGCAAAGACAACTTATCTCTTTGTCTTGAGTGATCTGATCTTCCCCTAAAAAAATGGACATGTGCTTAAGATAGGGCCGCCGCCCTTTCAAAGTCAACTGTATTTCTTTGTTCCGCCGGCTCTTATACCGCTTGCCCTGTCCGGCGTGACCCTGCGGCATAACCCCAATCCGCCCCCCCTTGCCAAACCCAAATTTATCCCTTACATTCCACCCTGTTGTTCCAAAAAGGTTTTGACCGCCTGCACCTTTGATTATTGGAGGAGATATGAGGATAACAGCGCTATTGGCCATAATAACAATTCTATTCGGCTTTGCCGCCCTGACCCCGGCCACAGATTCACAAATCACCGAGCAGGATTTCCGCTCTTTCCTGAAGGACTATGAGACCAAAGTAATCCCGCTCAGCCGCGAAAGCAGCCTTTCCTCATATAATGCCTCAATCTCGGGTAACGCCGCCGACTACGAAAAATCGGCGCAGATACAAATCACCCTCGGCAAGATTTATTCCGACACCGCCGCCTTTGCCAGAATCAAGGCCTTCCGGGAATCAGGGCAGATCACCGACCCGCTTCTCAAACGCCAGTTAGACATTCTGTACCTCTCTTATCTCGGAAGTCAGATCGATACAAAAACCCTTGAGGAACTGGTCAACCGCGGGACTGCCATCGAGCAGAAATTCAACACCTTCCGCGTCAAAGTCGGCGCACAAACCTTAAGCGATAATGAGGTCGACTCCATTCTCAGGCACTCAACCAATTCGGCCGAACTCGAGGAGACCTGGAAAGCCAGCAAGCTGGTCGGCCGTGAAGTAGCCGCGGAGCTGCTGGAATTGGTCAAACTTCGCAACCGGGCGGCGCAAAAATTGGGCTTCAAGAATTATTACGAGATGCAGATTACGCTCAGCGAGCAGGACCCGGCCGAAATCGCCGCCCTATTTGACCAGCTCGACACCCTAACCCGCGCACCGTTTGTGATTTTCAAAGGTCAGATCGATTCCGTGCTGGCCGCTCTATACAACGTGCCCAAGAGTCAATTGCAGCCCTGGCACTACCAAAACCGGTTTTTCCAGGAAGCTCCCGCGATATACAACGTGAATATTGATGCCTTCTATCAAGGCAGAGACCCCATAGCCATCGTCCGCAGCTACTTTGCCGGAATCGGTCTCCCGGTGGACAGTATCCTGGCGCACAGCGATCTGT
Organism: Candidatus Zixiibacteriota bacterium; assembly: GCA_026397505.1. Classification (NCBI taxonomy): domain Bacteria; kingdom Pseudomonadati; phylum Candidatus Zixiibacteriota; species Candidatus Zixiibacteriota bacterium. Next base: position 45,619 of record JAPLUR010000047.1, on the reverse strand, counting down.
ACGAACGCCCCGGTAAGTACCAGCACGCCGTCAGCTATGACATCGACCGCTCCGGTGATGTTCGTATCATCTGCAATGTCCGCCCCGATTATTCCTGGACCGGCACTCTTCTCCACGAATTGGGGCACGCCGTATACGATTATTACGGCGATCATCAGGGGCCGTGGCTTTTGCGCGGTGCCGCCCACAGCCTCACCACCGAAGCAATGGCCAATTTCTTTGGCCGATTGCCCGCCAATCCGCGGTGGCTGAAACAGGTGGTCGGAGTGCCGGCAGCCGAGGTCGACAGAGTAGCCGGCGATATTGTACGGATGCATCGTCTGGAACAGTTGGTTTTCTGCCGCTGGACTCTGGTGATGGTGCTGTTCGAGCGCGCCCTCTATGAAAATCCCGACCAGAATCTGAATAAGCTCTGGTGGGACCTGGTGCAGAAATATCAGGGGTTGACCTGCCCGGCGGGGCGTGATGAGCCCGATTGGGCCTCCAAAATCCATATCGCACTTTATCCGGTCTATTATCACGACTACCTGATGGGCGAACTGCTCGCCTCCCAGCTGGCCGAAACGATCGGCCATAAGGTACTGAATTCACCTGACCCCTTTGATGAATCCTATGCCGGCGATCCTCGAATCGGGAAATTTCTGGTGGACAACATCTTTCTTGCAGGCGCGCGCTATCCCTGGAACGATATGATTCAGCGGGCGACCGGCGAAAAACTCACTTCGGTTTATTACGTAAGAGAATTTATCGAAAATAAATAGATTCCAGATTGGTATTCGATCCCCACGTTCTGTGGGGATTTCCGGGTAAGTCATAAAAGGAGCAACTGATGAGTAAGGCGGCCTTTTTTCTGGTGTTCATAGTGCTTTCATTATCAACAAGTATCTTCTCTCTTCCGGCATTTGACAGCAAGGTGGTCGGATTTTATCCTGTGAACAATAATGTATCCCTTTATCAAAATGTCGATGATTCCGGCCGCAATCGCGGCAAGACCCTCCAGGTCGTCTCGATAAATACACTTAAGATTCTGACCAAATTTGATTTTGAGTTCAGCGCCGATTTCAACTGGAATATGTCATACAAGAAGTATGATTATTATATGGAGCTGGGCGTCGTCAAGCCGGTTGTCTCAAGTCTGTCGATTAATTACCAGCGGGTCATCTCGACGTTTGAGAATAAGCCGGTCAATCAATTCGGCCTCCGCTTTTCTTTTTAGAAACCCCAATGCTTTTGCAGAGAAATTGTTTCCCTAAAGTCCTTGGAGCATCCGTTTCCACATTAAATTGTCTGTGCGTGTTCCGTAGGGACAGGACAACATCGTTCTGTCCTCTCGCATTTTTCTATGGCCGCCAATATATCATATGTTGTATTTTTGATTTGCAGTCATGAACGCCCCGAGAAAGGAGTCCCGGATGTATCTCATGTATCGATGTTTATCAACAATATTTGCTTTAACCCTTATCTTCGCGGCCTGCAATCAGGAGACTGATGAGCAACTTATCGGCATCATGCAAAATTCTCTGATAAGCGAGTGCGGCCGGCTTCAGGAACCTGCCCTGAAAGCTATTTCCCGACTACTGGGACGTTCGAATAAAGCTGTCAGCAGAGACAGCGTCCTGAATTGCCTGGTTGTTTCGGGCGCCTCCTGCCTGGATGTCGAGGCCAGTTGGATCGATACATCAAGAGCCCGCCAAATCTACGACATTCTGAAAAATATCGGCGATAGTCTGGTAGTTGAAACACTGGGTCGCCAGATTATGGACCAGGAAATAAGATTACGTGTTCTCTATCTCGGAGCAAAACTGGGTATCATAGGAACCGAGACGAAACTGAATGCTATCCTTCTGCACCATGGTGACAAACAGATGGCCGAGGATTTCCTTAATTCCGGCTCCGCGCAACTGTATGAGGGTGGCAAGCAGTGGGGTGACGCGAACGGATATAATATTGTCACGGGTGCGGGAAGTCATCGCATGCGGTGGGGTAGTTTCTAATAGCAAATCTACTGTATCCGGCGCAGACAGAACAATCTTTCTCTATAACGAACAACAGGACGCTGTCTCTACGCAAATGAAAAGATTTACTCGGGTTTAGTGCGGAGAAGACGAACAATATAGATTCTTCTCCGCTCACCGATCAAATTTAATTCCAGCACCCGGCCGCTCTTGTCCACGGCAATTCCAATCCGGCCAAGGGTCTTGTGTGAACCGAACAATCGCGCCACCGGATTTCCATCCCTGACATAGCAGCTTTCGATAATCGCCGCATGTCCCTTATAATGACCGTCCCTGCTCTTTATCCAGTACTGTATCAAATCGCCGTGGCGAACATCGTCCGGTTTGATCTCCTCGCCCAATTTCATTACCTCAGTCAAAGCATAAACCACTCCTTTTGTCCGGGCGTCATTATGCTCGACAAATGAATCCAGCGCCGCCGATCTGCTCGGAATCCCGGATATATTAACCGCTTCAGCTTCAGCCTCGGATAAATCTCTCTCCAATATCCTTTCCAGCACCTTCTGCATGAATTGGGTGCAGTCAATCTGTTTTTTGCTCATATTCGAGCCGTACCTATATCCGGCGTAAGTTGTCCCCGCCAGTTCATGCGCGGTTTTCAAAACATCGGGAGTAGTATCCTTTTCCTCTGGTGCTTGAAGCGCAATAAGCTCTCCTGTTGTCAGAAGTAGAGCAGCGGCGAGAATAGTCAAAAGGCTTTTCATCATGCGTGCCAAGTTAATTGACTCTTATTCCTTTCGGCAAGCCTTTTTCAGTTGACAATCGACATGATCACCAATCGGAACTAATACCCGTTCTCTTTCTTTACTTGACATCGGCATTGGGGAACATTTATTGGTGTAAGTCGTTGTTAGCCTTAATATGATTAAACTTGAAGTAGAAAATCTGGCCAAGCGGTTCGGCTCCAGGAAAGTGTTCGAAAATATCTCTTTCGCTCTTAAACAGGGGGAGTCGATTGCTATTGTCGGCCCGAACGGCTCCGGCAAATCGACCCTGCTGAAACTGCTCATCGGTTTTGCATTCCCTACAAAAGGAAGAGTGGTTTTCTCGGACGAGGGGAAAAACTATATGGCTCTCTGACCGCCCGCGAAAATCTTGACTTCTTCGCCCGTGTCAACGGCGATCTTGTCACCAATGAGGAGATTGATAAGGTTCTGGCTCAGGTCGGCCTCAAGGGACGGGGAGAGGACTTTGTGGCGGCCTATTCCTCAGGCATGATGCAGCGTCTCAAGTACGCCGTGGCCCTGCTTAAAGATCCGGCCATCCTGATGATCGATGAGCCGACCTCCAACCTCGATGAGGCCGGAAAGAAAATGATCTCTGACCTTATAGAATCACGCCGCACAAAGTCGTTGATTATTATCGCCACCAATGAAAAGGAGGAGTATTCGCTTGCCGAGAAACTCTGTCAGCTGGGTGGCTAAAGTTATCGCGGTCACCCGCAAAGATATCGTTTCCGAGTTCCGTACCCGGTACGCCCTGAATGCGATTTTGATGTTTGCGCTGGTGACGTTGACCGTCATATCTTTCGCGGTGGGTGCATTGGAACCCTCCAAAGAGATCATGGCGGCCCTTTTCTGGATAATACTCTTCTTTGCCGCCATGTCGGGTCTGGCGCAGGTTTTTATCAAGGAGGAAGAATCGGGGACAGCCATGATTCTTAAACTTTCCTCCGAAGGGGCCGTAATATTTTTCGGCAAACTCTTTTTCAATTTAATCCTTTTGAGCATTCTGGCCGTTTTGATTATCCCTCTTTTTATAGTGCTGCTGAAAACCTCGCCCGCCAATTGGGGGATTTTCCTGACCGGGGTGATTCTGGGGATAATCGGACTTTCGGGAGCAACCACTATCATTGCCGCCATTGTTTCCAAGGCAACCGTGAAAGGGGCGCTTTTCACGGTGTTGTCGTTCCCAGTGTTGATGCCGCTTCTGGTGGCTGTGATAGAAATCACAAAAGTGGCCTTCCTCGGAGGCGGTTATAAAGAGGTCTGGCCGCCGATGCAACTTATTATTACTTATGATGTTGTGATGATTACGCTGTCGCTTCTATTGTTCGATTTTGTCTGGCGGCAATGATGAAAGATGATAAAAAAGATTAGGATTTACCATTATTTTTATTAGATTGGCGAACTCTTAGGACGTAAAACGGTTTGATGAAGTATATGTGGTGGAAAATATTGATATTTCTGGCGATGTCGGGGGTTATTATAATGGCCTTCGCTACCCCGTCACCAATGGACCCGGCTAATTCCTTGGGCCCGGCCGATGCCTACCGGATATTCTACTTTCATGTTCCGCAGTCATGGGTTGCCTCGCTTGCTTTTCTGATATCGATGTTCTTCTCAATCCGCTTCCTGCAGACGAAAAATAAGAAATTCGATCTGAAAGCGGTCACAGCCAACCGTCTCGGGCTTATCTTTGCGATTCTGGCCGCTATTACCGGTTCGATATTCGCCAAGACGACCTGGGGTGAATTCTGGAACTGGTCGGAGATCCGCGAGGTTTCCATTTTTATCCTTCTGATAATCTATGGCGCTTACTTTGCTCTCCGCTCGGCGCTGCCCGACCCGGATAACCGCGCCACTCTTTCCGCGGTGCTGTCGATAATTTTTGCCGTTTCGGCGATTTTCCTTATCTTCATTCTGCCCCGAGTTTACCCGACTTTTTCCCAGCACCCGTCCGATTCGGTCGTTGATAAAACCGGCAAACTCACGATGGGCCCGATGGTCAGCATCATATTTTTCACTTCGCTGGCGACCTTTACGGCTCTCTTTCTATGGATATATAATTTGTCTTTGAAGGTCTTTAAGGCTGCCGAAGAAAATCTCTTGGAGGATATTTAAAATGAATCCCAACTATGTCGTCATGGTTGTAACCCTGGTCATTTGGGTCGGAATATTCCTTTATCTTTTATCCCTGGATAAAAAAGTGAAGAAACTGGGGAGCAAAAATGAAGGCTAAGTATATTATCGGAGCCGCAGTCATCGTGATTTTTGTCCTCTGGGGCGCCTCCGCCTTCTTAAAAACGACGGTGCAATATGTCTCAATAGCCGAGGCCAAGAAAATGGGGAAGACGGTTCAGGTGGTGGGAAATATCGATTTCAATGATGTTGAGTTTGATGCCGAGAACCGCCGGCTGATTTTCACCATATATGATTCCGCCGCCGGAAATGCCTCAACCTCCGAAAGAATGAAAGTTATTTATAAAGGAGTGGTGCCGGGTAATTTCGAACAGGCGACTCAGGTAGTGGTGCGGGGGAAACAGAGTTCCGAGGGATTTATCGCCGATAAATTGCTGGTCAAGTGCCCTTCCAAGTATCAGGGTCTCAATAAAGACTCGATGGGATCGGCAGGTTGATAATGGCACCGGGACAGTTGGGTGATTTTGCGCTCGTCTTGGCCTTTGCCATGACCCTCCTTTCCGGAGTCGCGTTTCTGTTGACCGCCCTGGGTAAAAGAAACCTCTCCGATCTTGGAACCAAAGCTTATGCTCTTCAGATGACCTTCGCGACCGTTGCTTTGGGATATCTGTATTACCTTTTTTTCACGCACAATTTCGCCATAAAGTACGTTTTTGAATACTCTTCCTCCGACCTCCCATTTTTCTATCTCCTTTCGGCGTTCTGGGGCGGGCAGGAGGGAACCTATCTGCTCTGGTTATTCCTGAGCACCCTTTTCGGATTTTTCATTCTTTCTCGAACCGGAAGATATTCCACCTGGGGGATGTTTTTCCATTCCCTGGTGCATTTATTTCTCTTGTGTATCCTGGTTTTCGGTCTATCGCCATTCCGGCCGCTCGAATTTGCCGCTACTGAAGGGGCCGGGCTCAATCCGCTCCTTCAAGACCCCTGGATGGTGATTCACCCGCCGGTCATGTTCCTTGCCTTTGCCATGGCCGGGATTCCCTTTGCTATTGCCCTGGCCGCACTGGTCAAACGCGATTTCTCGCAGTGGCTCAAAATCACACTTCCTTATGTCGCGAGTACCTCTCTTGCCCTGATAGTCGCCAATGTCTTGGGCGGCTATTGGGCCTATAAGACACTTGGCTGGGGCGGTTACTGGGCCTGGGACCCGGTGGAAAATACTTCTTTCGTCCCCTGGGTGATTTCTATTGCCCTGATTCATGGCCTTCTTATCGAGCGCCGTTCCGGAGCGCTTCGGCGCGCCAATCTTCTGCTGACCGCTTCTATTTTTTTCCTGGTGATTTATGGCACTTTTCTAACTCGTTCCGGCGTGCTGGCCGATTTTTCGGTCCATTCCTTGGTCGACCTCGGTATCAATGGCATGCTGGTCGGTTTTCTTCTGGCCTTTCTTGCCCTGACTTTGGCCATATTCCTAATTTCGAGGAATCCCGATAAGGTTGGCGCCCCGCTCAACTATAATATTTTTTCCCGTGATTTCATGCTCTTTGTCGGGATGGTGCTCTTTTTGATAATAGGTGCGGTCGTGCTTTTCTGGTCATCGCTTCCTTTGATCACCAGATATCTTACCTCGTCACCGGCGGCCGCCGATGTCGCCACATATAACGCTTTTGCGTTCCCTCTGGCCATTATCGTCAGTCTCTTTTTGACCCTCAGCCCATTCTTGGCCGGACCCGGATTTAAAATTGAGAATATCAAGTCGAAAGCAATTTTTGCTTTTGGAATCGCTTTGATCGTGGCTGCGGCGCTTTACGTTCTCAAAGCATTAAGCTTCACTGTAGGAATCACTGCTTTCATTTATCTGGGCGTGATAATTCTTTACATGCAGGGGTGGCCTTTAATCAGACAGATTTCACAGGCTTTAGCGGTAGGAATGGTGGGAATCATTATCGCATTGGTTCTGGGGGTAAGATCGGTCGAATATCTGATTTTTATCGGTGCGGCAATAGCCGCCGCCGGTTCCCATGTCGCTATCATTATCCAGTATATTCCGCGCCGAATGGAACTGGTCGGCGGGCACCTCTGCCATTTTGGGTTCGGATTGATGCTGGTTGGGATTCTCGCTTCCTCGGCCTTTTCTTCCAGCGAGCAGATCACAATTCCCCGGGAAGGAAAGCAGTCGGCTTTTAAATACGGCATCACCTATCACGGTACGGCCGGTTCCATACAGGAGACGAACAATGAAATTCTGCTGACTCTTGAAGACAAAGGAACCAAAATTGATGCCCGGCCTCAATTCTTCTATACCAAACGGATGGAAGGGATGATGAAAAAGCCCTATATCCGCAAAGGCCTCTTTTACGATTTATATCTTTCGCCGCAGGATATTCAGGAAATGCCTCAGGCCGGCGCCCTCCAATTACGGAAAGGGGAATCGGCCCCCGCGGGGGATTTCATAATCAGATTTGTTGATTATGATATGAGCGCCCATGCCACCTCGGGCGGGATGTCGGTGGGAGCGACTCTGGAGGTCGATTATAAAGGCACCAGAGAGACGGTCACACCGCGTTTGGTTTCCAATCCACTGGCGGCTGAACAGGGAGGACCGAATATGATCCCGGAGCCGGTCAAGCTTTTCAGCGGGCAGAATTATGATATAATACTCGAGCGGGTTAACGCCAGTGAGGGATCTGTGACCCTTTCCATTCCGGGTCTGGCCGAATCTTCTCCGCCGGATCAGCTGATACTGGATGTTTCCATCAAACCGGGCATTAACCTCCTCTGGCTGGGGACATTCGTCATTTTCCTTGGGATGGCGATGGTCGTCTACTATCGATTCAAAAAATAGAATATACTTTCCAATTTCCGGGCAGGCCTTATCAGCCTGCCTTTCTTTTGCCCTTTCCTCCCGGATTCTGCAAAGGGGCTGAGCCGTCTTCTCCAATGCCCCGGCCGTTTTTTCGGCCTCCGGTTATTGTTCGGTCTTGCAAAATAAGCCTCAATTAGTTAAATTTCCCTTCAAAGTCGTCTTATCCGATAGAGGAATGAAAGTTCATTGGATTGATTTACAGGCAAATTATATATGGTTGGGAAGAATTTTATGAGAAAATATAATAGCTGGCGATTTCTATTGATTGCACTGGTCTTTATCTGGGGGTTATCACCTTGGATGACCTCGGCGCGAACGATTCTTCCCGAAAGTTCTCCGTTACCTGTTGTCGGCAAGATTTCCGCCGATGAGCCGTATGTCAGTGTGGGGGTGCACAATATCGGCAAGATTGGTCTGACCGTCTCCAATCAGGGGCATTTTGGAACAGGTTTCATTTCGGGAGTGGCCGACCCGCTGACCGGCGGCCCGGCGCCCTCTTGTATCTATCCTTACCCCGGGCGTCTGAATTATCTCTTTGCGGGCGCTTTCTGGATAGGTGCCATCGTTGACCGTGATACACTGGTCACGGTTGGAGCCGATGGCTGGCATTTCACCAAGGAACTCTGGCCCGATCCCTGGCCGAAAGGAAGGGTTGAATATCATTCTATTGCGGATCCGGACGATTCTCTGGCTGTCTCGGAACAGGATTATATCGCCATATATACTGATACCGTGACCCGGCCGAGTCTGGTCGAGATGGATCCTTATGACAACCGCCCGCATATTCCCCTTAATATCGAAGTTACCCAGAGATCATATGCGTGGAGTTATTCCTATGCCGAGGATTTTGTCCTTTTTGACTATTCCATAAAAAATATCGGACGCAAGCCGCTGAAAAAAGTATGTATGGGGGTATATGTTGATGCCGATGTTACTAACTCGCCAGGCGGAGCCACGGGGTATGCCGATGATATATGCGGTTTCCGGCGGGCTACTCCTTCTCCTTTTGGATGTGGTTTTATCGACACCATCAATGTTGCCTGGATCGCCGATAATGACGGCAAGCAGGACAATGGTGACCCCTGTCCTTTCTCGGAGAACAATTCGCTGACCTCCTTGACCGGTTCGCGGGTGATCCGGACCCCTTCCGATTCTCTCGAATATTCGTTCAACTGGTGGATTTCCAACGGTGATGCCGCCAGCGATTTCGGTCCCCGATTGGCCGGCACTCCGGAGGATCCATTCCGTGATTTCGGCGGGTTTCTGGGGACTCCGGAAGGTGACCGCAACAAATATTATGTTATGAGGCATGTCGAATTTGATTATGACCAGTTATTCAGTGCCAAGGATAATACCGCGGAAGGCTGGCTGCCGCCATCGGAAGAAGCGGCCGATTTTGCCGATGGATATGATACTCGTTATCTTCTCTCCTGGGGCCCCTTCGATATCGCCCCCGGCGAAATTCTTCCGATGAGCCTCGCCTATATCGCCGGCGAAAATCTCTATACTGACTGCAATGCGTTCAGAAATCTCTTCAACCCCAGTTTTCCGGAAGTCTATTATAACTACATGAATTTCGAGGACCTCGGCCGCAATTCTCTTTGGGCCTCATGGATATATGACAATCCGGGGTATGATACCGACGGCGACGGCTATAAGGGTAAATATCGTATTTGCGTTTTAGACTCGATGCTCCGGATCGATACTACCGGGGATTCGCCGGTCATTGAAACAACCATCGTCTATCTGCGGGCCGATACCAATTTCTATGAGGGGGATGGTGTCCCCGATTTTCGCGGCGCCTCTCCGCCTCCGGCGCCGGTTCTGAAAGTCTACCCAAGTATCAACAGTTATAATGAGGGGGAGATGCGCATCCGCTGGAACGGTTTGCGTTCGGAGACAGAAAGAGATGTGTTCAGCGGGGTGGTTGATTTCGAGGGATATCGGGTTTACCGATCGCTCTCACCAAAATCCTCCGACTTTGTCATGGTGGCCTCCTGCGACGTTGACGATTATCAGAAATATATCTGGAATCCGCTTCGGCGATTTTTCGAATTGAAAGATATCCCTTTTTCGCTGGATTCTCTGAGAACCCTGTATGGCGAATATTTCGACCCGCTGCGCTTTGACCGCGACAATCTTTTCGAGTGGCGCGATTCGTTTTTCTATTTCATTAAGAAGGACTGGAATGTCTCCAATTTGCACGACACCACTCTGATTCATAAGGTTTATCCTGATGAGCATCCTCCGACCATTCTGAATTTCGACTCGACCAGAGTTTATCATCCGGAAGAACTGACCGAAGACGGGAAATTCAAATATTATGAATATGAATATTCAATTAAACACCTGCTGCCGTCGCAGTTATACTATGTTACGGTAACCGCTTTTGATTACGGCTCTCCCGGCAGCGGTCTGGAATCACTTGAAAGCCAGTATTCGGCGAATATGGTGGCCGAATATGCCCAGTATCAGAGCAGCCTGGTTGAATCGAAGGGCCTCGAGGTGGTCGTCTATCCCAACCCGTATCGTATCGATGCCAACTATCGTGAAGAGGCAGGCGGAGGCTTTGAGGGACGAGGCCAGGAGGAAATGGCTGACGACCGTGTGCGCCGTATTCATTTTACAAATCTGCCGCATAAGTGCAAAATCAGGATTTTCTCTATTGACGGCGATCTGGTCAGAGAGATCGATCATGATATGCCGAAAGATTCCCCCAGAAGTATGCACGATGAATGGGACCTGATCACCCGCAATACACAGGCGGCCGTTTCCGGCATATATTACTATGTGGTCGAATCGGAATTTGGCAATCAGATCGGGAAATTGGTATTAATCCTGTGATCTGACCTGCGGCGATAAATATCATCCGGATGTGAAAGGCGGCCCATTTATGGACCGCCTTCTTATTTTTCGATAAATCATACTGTCAGGTGATGCATGAAATCCCGCGTCTTCATTTTCTCGCATGCAAAAATCACTTCCCGAATTTCCTTTCGGCGCTCCGGAGAAAGGAGCTTTGAAGAAAGGGCGTCAAATTTTGCCTCGAGATCCTCCGTGGTCATCGGCTCCCGCGGGTCCCCTTTGGGATATTCAAGATATTCCGAAAATTCACGGCCGTCCTTGGTCCTAACCACCACCTTTGAGGGTTGCTTGGCCGGGAACATCTTTTCGAACTCCATCGAGGCCTCTCCCTTGATTCTGTCGATTACTTCCCATATCCGCTTATCCTGAAGTTTTTCCTCGGAGAACGACTGCGTGGTGACCTGATGGTCGACCAGGGCGGCGGCGATACAATAAGGCAGAGAGTGGTCGGCCGTTTCGCGCGACCGGGGGCGATATTTGTGTTGGTCGAAAAGAATGTCGCAGGCGCGGGCGATCGTGGTCACGGTAACCCGTTCAATCTGATCGTAACTGATATTGTGCCCTATGACCACTTTCAGAGTCGCCGTGATATGGGTATGGGTCAGCGCCTCGGTCGGAAATGCTTTCATACTGCATTCGAGAATTTTATATTTCTCCCCGAGTCCCCCCGTGAGTTTCTCTATCGCCCATTGGGGGCCAAAAACATCCATCAGCCCTTCTTTGCCCTCGAAAACCTTCTCTGTCCCGGTATATCCCTTTTTTGCCATAAGGGCGGCAAAGACACCGGATTGCACCGCCATCGGGTCGACCGTATTTTTCATCATGGTCAACTGCCCGGCGGTGGGGCAGCCGATCGTATGGTTATGGGCGCCGTTGATGCCGATGGCATGCACCATCTGGTCAACCGTAAGGCCCAGTATTTTTCCGGCTACGATCGGGGAAACAAATTGGGTCAAGGTGGCATGATGCCATTTGCGCTCACGAACGCCCGGAACGGCAAATTCACAGAGACGCTGTTCGAATTCGTACGCCAGGACAATAGCGGTGATGACATCTTTCATCGACACATCCATCATCTCGCCCGTGGATAGAGCCGCCGGAATGATATCGGAGGGATGCGAAGGATCCTCTTTCCAATAAATGTCGTTGAAATCGAGGGCGCGTATCATGAGCGAATTTACCAGCGTGGCGTTGACCGCCGGGATCCGGTCGCCAAATCCTATCAAGGTCGCTTCTCCGCTTCCGCCCATACCCAGATAAATATCGCGCAGGATATTTACATCTTTGGTATGGTAACCGCCGTAGGCGCATCCGATAGAATCATAGAGGTACCGTTTGACTTCGTGCACCACTTTCTCGGGCAGATCATCGTATCGCAAATCGACCGCGAATTCGGCTATTTGCCGTGATATTGAGTGCTCCATAATAATTCCTCTCTGATTGTATGTTCTATACATAAATATTCTCTAATCGTCATACGGAATCAGGTGCTATTGTACTTCCGGATTGGTCGTCCTTGCCGGGCTCGAAGGCCACAAACTCACGAAAATCCCTTAGAGTAGCAAGGAAAATCGTTACAAGCAGCGATATGATACCGCAAATGGAAAATATGAGTGGGATATTCTTGCCTGTCAGGTCGGCTATCACCCCGGCCAGACCCATGCCAATCGGCATTAGACCGCCCGAAATAGCACCGAGCAGGCCAAAAACCCGGCCGCGGATTTCACTTGGCGTCGTTGATTGAAGGATAGTGGCCACATAAATATTAACCGTACCGCTCAGAAACCCGAATATGAACATCAACAACAGCGCCGTATAGGTGCCGGTGTTTATTCCGAAAGCGATAAAGGCAGCGGCAATGCCAATCAGGCAACTGACAAATATTATAGTTCGGCCCCGTCCCGAGGGTTTTACCGAGCCGGCGAAAAAGTATCCGAGAAGAGCGCCGACACCGAGTGTGGCCAGCATGTAACCGAACCAGTCCGAAGTCGCTTTGAGGTTATCCTCGACATAAAAGGGGAGAAGAGTGGCGAACGGAGAAAAGAAGAAATTTATCAAAGTCGCCGCAAAGAACAGATCGCGCATCCCTTTCCGTTTCCAGACATAGTGCATTCCCTCGATAGTGTCGCTCTTGAAGGCCCGGATGACTTCCCTGAAACCGGTCGCCTTTTCGGGGAATGTCTGCGGAATATTTACGAAAAGACAGCAGGTCGCCGAGAGCAGATAACTTAAACCATCGAAAAGAAACAGCACCGGCGCTCCGAGGACTCTGAATAGAATGCCTCCTGCCCCCTGACCGAAGAATGATGAGAGTTGATATGATGACTGCCGCCAGGAATTGGCCGCGGCGATCTTATCTCTTGGAACGAGATCGGGAATGGAGGCTCCGATAGCCGGGCCAAAAGCTGCCGTTATTACGCTCAAAATGACGGATACGGAACTCAGCCAGATAATGATCAATTCGGTTCTGGTGGGGAGGTAAAACAGCAGTATGGCCAGCGAGAGAACCGCCACTCCGGCAAAGAGGTCGCTGAAAATAATTATCTTACGTCGTGAATGCCGGTCGGCGAAAGTACCCCCCAGCGGCCCCAACAGCACGCCCGGAAGGCTGGCAAGCATCAGCAATGCTCCCATCAATGTGGCCGAGCCGGTGGCATGCTTGATCCAAAACATCATTGCCACCGCATGAACCTGATTACCCATCTGGCTGATAAATTGCCCCTGCCAGAGAATCAGAAAATTCTTGTTTAGAAGTTTGGTCGGAATCTCGGCCGGTGGCCGGTCGGGTTGCAAGCCAATCTCTTCCTGTTGCACGTCGCTCAACGCCGCTTATCGTTCGAGTTTTGCCCTGACCCAGTTTTCCAGCCCGCCGGCTATAACCAGTTCCTGAGCGGCCCCTCCCATCGGGCTTATGCGGTATCTCTTACCGTCGGCCTGAACCACTGAGTGGCGGAAATCAACCATGGCTTCGATGCCGGTGCGGACTGTCAGGCTCTTGGTTCCCAGTCGCTCTTTCAGGTCGTCGATCAGTTCCGGCGCCTCAATTACCAGATACCCGTTATTGAGTGCATTGCGTTTGAAAGTCTCAGAGAAAGAGCCGGCCAGCACCAGACTCAGGCCGCGATATTTCAGTGCCGTGGCGGCTTGTTCGCGGGAACTGCCGGTTCCGAAATTGAATCCGCCGACCAGGATATCCCCTTTCTCCACCATTTTCCCGAATTCCGGGTCGTAGTTTTCCATTACCACCGAGGCCTGCTGCTCGGGCGTAAAATCATCCATATAAGTATACTTGCCGGGGAAAATACCGTCGGTATTGAGATTGTCCTGATGACAGAAAATGAGTTCCCCTTCGATTGTCTCCTGGAATCCTTCAATTATCTGCACTTCGCTGGTTCCGGCGGCCGCTCTTCGGGCGCTGCGTATTTGACCTTTGGGAAATTTGGAACGATAATCGCCCGGAAAGTCGATTTTGCCTGCTATGGCCGAGGCGGCGACCACCGCCGGAGAGGCCAGATAAGCCTGGGCGCTGCTGGAACCCATCCGCCCCTTGAAATTGCGGTTGGTGGCCGAGATGCCAACTTCGTTATCCTGCAAAATCCCTTTCCCTAAACCTATACAGGGGCCGCAACCGGAGGGAAGTGGAATGGCGCCCGCTTTAATGAGCGCCTGCCAATCGCCCCGCTTCTCGGCTTCCGCCTGAACTTCACTCGAGGCGGCCGAAATGTAGAACTCCACCCCTTCGGCCACTTTTTTGCCCCGCACCATGGCCGCCGCCTCGGAAATATCCTCGGTGCGGCTGTTGACACAGGAAACTAGATAGGCCTTGTTTATCTTAACATTCTTTTTCCGAATATCGCTGACCGCCGTTATCACTTTGACGGTGTTGGGTCCCGCGACAAAAGGCTGTACCATGGATAAATCCAGAGTCAGCTCTTTGGCGTAAAAAGCTCCGGGATCGGCCTTCGTATGATCGCGCCGAAGAGCCGCAATCCGGGGGGCGTTGAGCCGCGGATGCGCGCCATCGCCGTCCTCATCCGATACTACCCCGGCCGGTCCTCGCTTGGCGACATATTCGACCCGCTTGTTGAGATAATCGTATGTAACTTCATCGATAGGGAAGACACCCGCGAGTGCGCCCCACTCGGTCGTCATATTGGCAATCGTAAGACGCTGTTCTACGGAAAGGTAAGCCAACCCATCACCGGTGAATTCGAGAGCATGATTCAAGACCTCATCGTTATGATAGAGACCGCACAGGGTGATAATGACATCTTTTCCGGTCACCCCCACCGGAAGCTGTCCGATCAATTCCACTTTAGCTACCGGCGGAACCTGCCACCAGGTACGCCGAGTGGCCCAGATAGAGGCGGCATCGGTGCGAACGATCGGCGTTCCGAGACATCCCAGCCCGCCGTACATGTTGGAATGGCTGTCGGAGGCAACCACCAGTGTCCCCGGCCAGGCGTAACCCTCTTCGCATATTATCTGATGTCCAATCCCTCGGCCGGCGGGATAAAAATCTATGCCGTGTTCCTTGGCGAACGCTTCAATCTTGGCGTATTTTTTCAGATTCTCTTCACTCGTATCCTGCACATTGTGGTCGAGCGCGAAAACCAACTGGCGCGGGTCGGCAATTCTGGTCGCTCCAATCGATTCGAATTTGGGGATAACCGCACCGGTGTTGTCATGGGTCATGCAATAGGCCGGGCGGATGGAAAGATAATCGCCTGTCTGCACCGGATGTCCCTGGTCGAGGCCGACCGCGAAACGTTGCGCTATTTTTTCAATTAAATTCTGTGGTCTCATATTTGACACCTTTGGTTTAAAAGGCTATTTGCTTTAATACTCCGCCCCAAGATACGCCGGAACCCGCCCAAAAGTAAAGCGCGATTTTAAAAGCCGATTAATTCCAAGTTCAACTGTCAGGTTCTGACAGGGGTAAAGGCTATATTTTAAGCTGGACAGGCACTTAAGGTGATTTTTTGCTTGACAAATTCTTAATAAAAATCATCTTAGTTATAGAGATAGGCTAAGAAATCCGAATGGGAGAATGCCGGTGGCAACAACCTTACCCTGCAATCAGCGACACTGGTTTTCAGACTCAGCATTTTTGGCCCGGCCCTCCCGCGATGTTGAAGCGCAATAGGTCGAACCCCGCTGGCGGTAGGCGGTTTCGACAGAGAATAAATGCCGGTGGATTGGATTGCCGGTGATGAGGTTTAGTGGCCAAGATAAACCTTTTGAATGAGGTGATGATTATGAAAAAGATAATGTTTGCATTACTGCTGGGGACTGTGATATGGATGTTGTTTTCCCCACCCATTCTTGCTGATGGGGGTAATAGAATAAGAAATGTGATATCAATCCATGATCCTACTCTTGAAGAACACCCGTGGCAGGAATTGGATGGTGCGTCACCATCACTATCTGACATCGCGTTGTCAAACATAAGGATTGCTACGCAGGACCGCGTGACTACTCCCCCGAGAAACATTATAGGCAATATGCTTTATATATATTTCTCTATAAGATTTGATTTTTCGTTGATTAAGATAGGTCGAAACCCCTGCGCCTGTCCCGACCCCTTGGTCGGGAGTTTCGACACAGATATAAATGCCGGCGATTTGGGCCGCCGGTGATGAGGTTTAGTGGCCTTAATAAACCTTTAGGAAGAGGCGAAAGTTATGAAAAAGATAATGTTTGCTTTGCTGCTGGGGGCGGTGATATGGATTTTGTTTTCCCCACCTGTTCTAGCTGATGGCGGCAATAGAATAAGAAATGTGCAGCCCATTAACAATCCGATTTTGTGGGATTATCCGTGGGAAGATGTTTTGCTGTCTCACTCCACTTCTCCTTGCAGAATAGCGCCCAATATTTATAACGGAAATAATGGCGACGAAGGCCATACAATCATCAACATTATCAGGGCCATAACGAATCAAACCTTTATTTTTCCTTCCTACTGGAAGGTAATTACGCCGGGAAATGAAACAAGAGACATACATATCTCTATTCTCCGCAATTGAGCAATTCCTGAAAGACAGGAATTTCGGAGCAGCTTCTTTAGAATTGACCAAGTTCAATGCTAAGTCAATGTTGCCTGACGACTATGCCCATTATTGCATTTTGAAGACCGAGATAGGTCTTCAACTTGGCGATTATGATCTTCTCCCCATCATCAATAGCGCCATCCGGCATTACAGGTATAGTATTCGGACCGATAGATACGCCAAAGCCAAATTCCTGCTCGGCAGGGTCTACGTCGCGATGGGAAATCATGCCGAAGCGCGCGAATGTTTTCTCGAATCGTACGGAAGCTATAAACGATGCGATGATGTCGGAGGCGCTGCAGCCTCACTAAATCGTTTAGCATTTATTGCAGGTTTATCCGGCGAAATTGACGCTTCTATCAATCTTCTCAAGCAATGCATTGACCTATATCAGCAGTCAAATGACCAGGAAAAAGTTAAAAGTCTGACCCATAATCTTGCTATGGTATATTTTATTTCGGGCCAACTGCAAAGCGCACTTTCACTATTCAATTGCACAGCAGCACATATGCACAATCCTACAGCAGATTTCACCTATCGTCATAAATTGCGCTGTGCCCTAGTCATGGCCCACGTTGGTGATATTGGGCCAGCAAAGCAGCTCATAGCTGAGACGACACAATTGTCCGGCGATCTAAAGCGTGAAAAGGCGCAGTATTATGAATTCCTCGGCTGGATACATATCCTTGCGGGGGAATTCAATGAGGCGGAGAAGGCGCTTCTATCAGGGCTGGAACTCTCGCTTAAAATCGCCCCCGAGTCGGCCCTTATCTCCCAAACCAAACGGCTTCTGGCTGATGCTTATCTCGGCCTGAAGAGGTACGATTTGGCCCAGAAATATGCCGAGGAAGCATTAATTGTCGCCGAGAAGATCAACGAGCGGGCCGAAATTGCCGCTTGTTGGCGGGTGTTCGCTCAGACTGCCCTTCAAAGAGGGGAAAAAGATAAAGCCAAAGAATGGTTCAAAAAAGCAATTGACCTTTTCGCTCAAATAAGCAGCCGGTATGAACTGGCGGCCACCCGCTACCTGGCGGCTGTCTCCGGATTGTATGGCAATGGCGAGAAGGCGGCCCTCCTTTATCTGGCGAAAGAATATTTTGAGTCGGAAGATATCCGGCCGTACATAGAGAAAGTTAATGCCGTGTTGACGGTAACACCCGCACGCCCCGCTCCTCGTCCCTCCGGCGGGGCGTGTCCTGTTTTTGTGGCGGAACATCCCACGACTCGGAAAATCCGGGCGTTGGCCGAGAATATTGCCGCCTCAGAGATGACAGTTTTGTTGACCGGGCCGACCGGTACGGGGAAAGACCAGTTGGCCAAATATATCCACTTTTGTTCGGGGCGGGCGGGCAAATTCGTTTCGGTGAATGCGGCGGCGATACCGGAGGGGATGGTTGAATCGGAGTTGTTTGGGTATCGGAAAGGGGCATTCACTGGGGCTCCACAGGATAAGCCGGGTTTGTTTGAAACGGCCGAAGGCGGCACTTTTTATTTGAATGAGATTGCCGATACGACGCCGCAGTTTCAGGCGAAACTTCTGGAGGTTTTGGAGACCAGAGAGGTTCGTCGGCTGGGGAGCACGCAGCCGACCAAACTGAATATTCGGGTGATCGCAGCGACCAATCAAAACCTGGAGGAGGCAATTCGCAGCGGCCGGTTTCGGGCCGATCTCTATCACCGTCTGAATGAGATACCGATTTCACTTCCGCCGCTGTCGGAGCGCAGCGACGACATCCCGGCTCTAATCTCTCATTTTCTTGCCGAAGGCGGCTTTGATCCTACGTCTGATGGGAATCATGATGCTTTTAAGGAAATCTGTAGCATTCTTCAGACCCGCCCCTGGTCGGGGAATGTGCGGGAGTTGCGGGTAGAGGTTCGGCGTCTCTGCCTGACCTGCAGTGGGGATATAAGCAGGATGCTTGAGTTTTTGTCTGAAGGGAATCAGACTGACAGGGAGAAACTGCTTAAGACACTTCAGGAATCGGATTGGAATCAGCGCGAGGCGGCCCGCCGGCTGGGCCTTACTGAGGGTGGGGTGCGCTATCAAATGCGAAAATACGATATCGGCAATGATTCCGATGCGTAGACTACGCACTGTGAGCCAGGATGCCTGCGTAGACTACGCAAGTGCAACTTAGCTGTTCTAAAGTCAATGCTATGACTTGTATAATTAACATCATGACAATATTGGAGTTATGAATGTGGCGGCATAGTCTTCCAAACTTGGTACGGATTTGGCTTAGGCATAATTCGGGAAATGGCTCTAAACAAAGGAGGAATTGCCATGAAGCTCAAATCCACTATGGTTTGTATCGCCGCATTGAGTATTTGCATTATGATGCAATTGCTTACCGGCTGTAATGAAACGCCGATCACGGAAAAAGATGGTGGTAAAAACGCCACCTCGGCCACGCAAATGAAAGCGATCGGAGAGCAGCAACAAATTGATTGCGAGAAACCGCCGTTGCTCACCGTCAGTTTGTCGGTCGGAAAAGTGGATATATTGTCCTATAATATTGACACTGCAGCTAATAAAGCCACTTTTAATATAATGGCATATGAGAACACCCAGTCTCCTCAAAATCGCAAATTGATTATTGAGGCTTATGCCACTCCTACGACCTATCGATGCTGGCGTGCCACCTTGATTGACGAGCGCGAGCATCTTAAATGGGCCTTAGGGTGCGAATTTGATCGCAGCGACAGCACGCATTTCTGGGTGACGGAGAAAACCGAATCTGATGAACTGGTTATCGAACAGAAAAGAGAGCCGCATCTCTTCACTGAAACTTACACATTAAACGGCATGCGCAGGGCATTTGCATTTCCCACTGATGATGTGAGCAGAATTGCATCATTGAGGGACCAGGTATATTCATATGAGCGCTACAATGAGCGCAACCTGGCCAAATATGCTGCTCAAGACCTTGAAATTATCGGGACCATTGAGGAATTTAACCAATTTAACGACACATCAAATTCACTGTACAATAACTCTGATGCCCAACTGGTAATTGATTTGATTAAGAGCAAGGAATTGGCTTCCCGCATTTATACCGAACACAGGCTTGAAATGCCTCATGGCGAAACCATGTACCCGGAAACAGAAATCCCATGGGAACTCATTTGTCACATGGTTTACGAGTGTATAGTGCTCAAATGCCCATTTGGCGGTTTTTCCAACATAGTATGTGTCGGATGTTCAATAGGTGTGGTCGTATGTGTTTTAGTGAAAATATTGTAAAAAGGACGGCGATAAGACAAATGATCATCAGAAACAATTATGAGTAGTGGAGGATATGGTATGAATACTTTTCTGTTATTGTTGTGTGCAGTATTTCTGGTGATGGGATTAGTGCTCGGATTTCTGGCCCGGAAACATCGCGCGGCCAATGCGCCACCAATGCCGTCATATAACCCTATTCATTGGGTTCAGCCATGGAAAGTAAATGAATGGTTTACGCCGACAGGTGTTAAACTCTACTTTACAAGCTACACCTGTATTATGATAGGAGTCGTGCTTCTGATCATCAGCGGCGGATTTGACTTCCCTTTTAAATAAGGGACGGCATGTGCAATTTCCGTAGTACTTATCGCCATCTTTGATTGAGGCCATTGTTAAATTATATTGCGTAATGCAAGGAATCGGCCATATTAAAGGAATATGTGGGTAATGAATAGATATTTTGTATGAAGTAAAAGTAGGATTCTTTAAGCACAGGAAACATATATGATTCTATTGCTTGTGTTATCACTGCTATTGGAAATTGCAGGTATAATTGCTATAGTGCCTGCCTTAAGACGTCGTACTGAATCTTGTCCGCCGTTTGCGCTCGGAAGTATTCGTATGAAATATATCAGGCCCGTTTGGAAGATGAAGGATTGGTTTTCCCCAGAGGGCTATAAATTGTATCTATTAGCTATTGGATTTTGGGCGTCTGGTGCATTATTAGGCGCAATTTATTGGTGTAATATTGACTGATCTCAACAACGCTGAAATTGATCATAAAGGCGGGAGGTTGGCATCCATTTAGGTCCTAACTTTATAAGCGCTGTGGCTATCTCATATGTGGTATGTGCGCTTAGCATGCTGGCTGACTAGTACAATATTATTATGTTTCCAGAATAATATTCGAATATTTGGTGATATCCTATTTGATAAAGGAGCAATGCGAAAATGGCAAAAGCAACTGGTCGTTTCATTCTTTCAACCTTGTTGGGTGTCATAGTTGCCATACCAGTTCTTTTCCTTATTAAGCACGCCATCAGGAGAGGGTTCTGCGATGACTTAGCCGCTATTTTCGCCATTTATATAGCGCTTACCGTTTCGATACTAATCGATAGCCGATTGAAGAAACGGGGCGAAGGAAAGTAGCGGCTGGTGGCGTGCTTATTGGTGTCGGGCTAACGCTGGTCAAATGGCTTCTCTAATTGTGCCGGTGGGGCAGCTCATCGTGTCATATCTGTAATTATCCAGCAGCGAATACATTATCAAGCCTCGGAATAACTTGGATGCGTAGTCTGCGCAGCGCGAGCCAGGATGCCTGCGTAGACTACGCAGGCATCCTGGCTCAGGAATAGCCCTCTCTTCAAACATACCAACCTAATTCTTTATTGTTCAACATATTATCGCGATATCGACGTGCCTGCTTTCGGTTGGCATCGCTTTTGATATGAGCATTGCTGGTCTGTCATGAGCCCAATTTGGCGGACCATTGAGGATAGCCGGGGCGGGCTGTTCAGCGCTTAAGGCCAAGGCTCCAGCCTGCTCTCGGCATCTGAAAGAACAAAACCATTTCTGTGCCTCCGGCCTGAGCAGGGTAAGAGGACTCACCTCCATTCGGGTTGACAGGGAAGCCGCCCGCCGAAAGGCGGGCGGTGTTCAAATCGAGAGATGGGGCATCTGTCCGATCAATTGCCTTGACCCGCCATAGGAAAGGAGAGAATGGGAAAATATAAAAATGAAATATGGCAATTAGATATTGCCAAGAGATTTAATCATTATTTATTATGAAGGAGGAAATCATGATGCGCAGGCGAAGATCGTTGTTTATTGGATCGATGATTGCCTTAATGGCAGTGGCATTGATCCTGAGTTGTGGCAAGAGTGGCATGGAAAGCACGCGTAAAATGAATCAGAGTGATTGGCTGAAACATAATCGTCAGGACTGGTTTGCCGATGGCACGGGAGGCGGAGGCACCATGGTGACATGGGACAACGGTGGTGCGACCCGGCTTATGCAGGGGGCACAAAGTGAACCTGCAAATACTCAGATCAAATTCTTTGAGGAGCAGGGATTCCGTCTGGCATATCAGTACAGTTTCATCGTCGAAGGTGAAGCAGAATATCCGGACAGAGATTCATTGATATCGGTGGAAATATTGATCTTGGCTATGGAGATGCCGGGCGACAGCACTATCGCTGCATATGTCACGCAGGTCAGCAATCCGGACATTGGGTGGTGTATCCAGTCGCAATTACTATCTTCCGTCGCAAGAGATGGCTTTGAAATGCAGGACATGGGTGATTATCAACTCTGGCTATATGGTTATATGCCCACCTATTCAATGAACTTATACCCTAATTATCCTATGGCCGCAAAGTGGCGTTGGAAATCATGGCTAAAGTGCAGTCTTTCACGTGCCATTACAGGTTGCGGTGCATCCAGCATTATTTGTATTGCCTCTACCGCCGGATATTTGGGTTGTTTGGGCTTAGCTTGCGGCGGCAGTGCCTTCGGCTCTATGCTTGGTTGCGCCGCTGATCAATTGTTAAGATAACAATGTCAACAAAGGAGGATTGATTGCTACAGGGTAATTTGCCCTACCTGGTCAGGGGAATCATATATGGGCTTGCTTTGGTTATTCCATATCATTTCTTTCAAATGGAAAAGCTGAGTTTGCCCTTTTTGATACTGCTCGGCTTGATCTGTGGTCCGCTAATCGGTTTGATTGACCTTTTGATAACCCGGACAATTCGCCGGCGGTATCGTACGAAACAAAGCTAGTCGGGTAGATCGAAACCCTTGCGGTTTCGACACTTGCGCCTTCCCTCGCAGTGGGAGTCTCTCCTGACAGCCTGAAACTCGCCGAGGTTGCATTCCCCCACGGCAGCCACATCGTGAACGGCTGGGTGGCATTCCCAGGCCGTTCGCTTCGAGCGGACGGCTTGGGGATGAACTTTTCCTCACCCTCTGCAAAATCCACATCGAATCGATGGTGATTTGCCCTCCATCCCCATTATTAGAGCCACTAATGCTCAGGTTATTAATATGTCGGAAAACAAAAAGAGATCAATTCCAAGCGGCCTTACTTCCCAAAACACCCTATTTTTGTATTTTTTCTACCGGAGGGGGCAAAATGACACTTTTAAAAAACGAAGAAACAAACCCATTTTACCAAACCTCTCCCGACCACCCAAGCCCTTTTCCGGCAACAAATAAGCAGAAAGTGATTATATTTTTTGGAGGGACAAGAATTTAATAGACAAACCCATTTTACCGCGGTGCCTGGCCCCCACCGCTGCACATTTATTGTGCCGCGCGGGTCCTCAGACCCGCCGGAATAGCCGGTGTAGCTTTATATCGGTCTTTCCCCCGGCCCCGGCTGGGCCGGCATCCCCCCAATCGATTCATTGATTGGTATTGTCAGAGGGAGAATCCCTTTTCTCTGGTAAATCGGGCGAATCTGTTTCCTGATACGCGGCAGTTCTCGGGCAAAAGCCGCCGCCCCCAAAATACAGACCGCCCCTCCCACAATCAGGGTGGCCGGGGCGCCGAAATGGCTGGCCATGCTTCCCGCCAGAAGGCTACCCAGCGGCGTGACGCCCATGAAGGCCATGGCGTAAATGCTCATCAAACGGCCGCGCTTGTCATCATCGACAATGGTCTGCAACACCGTATTGCTTGCCGCCATCTGCACCATCAGGCCAAAGCCGATCGGCAGCATCCCAGCGTGTTGGGGCCGCCGTGAAGAATATCTTTGGCGAAAATCGGCATCAGCACCGCATACTGCATCCCCATCAAACTGACCAGGGACAGGAGCAGTAGTATGGAACGAATCGGCAGGAAGCCGAACGCGTATACGAACCCCTCCTTAAGCCCTTGCAAAAAACGTGTCCCTTTATTCTCTGCAGGATGGGCGTTAATCTTCATGTAGAGAAGAGCAATGATCACGGCAATAAAACTGAGTCCATTGATTAGAAAACAAATCCCTTCGCCAACCGTCGCAATGAGTATCCCGCCCAGTGACGGCCCGATCAGGCGGGCGCCGTTGAACATAGAAGAATTCAGAGCAATGGCGTTCCCCAGATCCTCACGATTTTCAATCATCTCCACCACCAGTGACTGCCGCGCGGGCATATCAAAGGCATTGATGACCCCCAGGGCAAGGCTTAAGGCAATAATATGCCAAACCTCAACGGCATTGGTAAGAACCAGGACCGCCAATATCAGAGCCTGAAACATCGCCAATGTCTGGGTCAGGATGAGAATCCGCATCCGGTTGTATCTATCGGCGACCACTCCGGCCACCGGGGCCAGAATGAAAGTCGGTATCTGGCTGGCAAAACCGGCGATCCCCAGAAGGAACGGAGAGCCGGTGAGGCGGTAAATCAGCCAACTGACCGCCAGCCGCTGCATCCATGTTCCTATGAGAGAAATCCCCTGGCCGCCGAAAAAGAGACGGTAATTGCGGTACTTCAGTGCCCTTAAGATAAAACGCCAACTGAGTGATTTACCGGTTGATTCCCTGGGAATGGCCATATTTCAAAGCAAATATATTCCAAATATGCTGCACATCAATATAACAATATACTCGCTTTTACTTTCCGGGCAAGGCAGTATTTGCAGCAGAGGGCTTTCTGTCTGGTTTCAGATCGGATGCGTGTTCTCAGGATTTTTCTGTATCACTGGTTCGCACCAGAAGCAGAGGACGAGCCGCTTTTCCCGCAATACGGGCAGCCGTGCTTCCGGACAGGAAGGCATTCAGACCGGATTTTCCATGACTGGCCATGACAATCAGATCGGCGGCGATTTCAACGGCGTGATCAAGTACTTTGGGGACAGCATCTCCGCGAAGGACACTGGTTACGATATTTACTCCTTCACTTTGGCACTCGCCCGCTATCTGCCGCAAATAATCATTCGCACCCTGCTCGGCCAGATCAAGGACAACCTTCATGGTCCGGGGCATGAATTTTCCCGGCACGCTCCCCTCGCCCGAAAGCCTGGCCGCAGTCGGGATAACCATCACCAGGTGCATCTCCGCCTTGTAGGCGTTTGCAATTGGGAAAGCCTGCGCCAGTGCCGGTTCGTGACGATGTGTTCCATCAAGAGGAACCAGAATCCGGGCCGGCTTGAATGCGGCTCTCTTGCCATCCGCGGACGGAGGAACCAAAAGTATCGGCCAGGTTCCCTTTTGCAGCGCCTGCTGGGCGATACTGCCGAAAAGGAATCCTTTCAGGCCGCCCCGACCATGAGTGCACATGATCACCAGGTCGGGATTCATCTCTTCGGCATGTTGCACGATGCTGGCGGCGACATCACCCTCTTTATTGGCATGAACATGATTCTCCACGGCCACCCCCGAAAAACGGAAAATTGCACTTATGCTATTCAGATATCGATCCGCTTCCGCCTCTTCCGTGAGATGTCTTTCACCGTGGACTGTCGCCGGCGCCTTCTTTTCGATCACATGCAGCAGTATGACTGTGGCTCCGCATGATTTGGCCAGTGATTCCACTACCGGAATGACCGATTCGGCCATACCGGAGCCGTCCAGCGGCACCAAATATTTAATGCTCTTGTTGTTCGCTTCCGGATATGATTTGTTTTCGTTCGTGGCCATGCAAATCAACCTCCTAAAAAGGTCTGATATATTAGAAAGAGGTTAAGACAAATAATCAAGCCCGCCACCGCCGCCGTCAAAATCGTAGTAATCTTGTAGTTTACCAAGCCCCCCATTATCTCCTTGCGCGAAGTAAATAACAGGAGCGGCACCAAAGCAAACGGTATGGCAAAACTAAGTACAACCTGGCTGACAACAAGAGTGAGTGTCGGATCCAGACCAATGGCTATTACAACCAGAGGAGGAACCATCGTCACCAGGCGGCGAATCCAGACCGATATCTGACGGCGGAGAAATCCCTTCATAATCACCTGCCCGGACATGGTACCCACGGTCGTAGAGGATAATCCCGAGGCGAGAAGTGAAATTCCGAAAACCCATGCCGAGGCTTTCCCGACAAGGGGGCTCAGGGTCAGGTGCGCTTCCTCAATACTGGCAATATGGCTCAATCCGGCATCGAAGAAAGTCGAGGCAGCCATAATGAGCATGGCGGCATTGATAAGTCCGGCCACGCCCAGTGCAACCACGACATCAACAACCTCAAAATGAAACAGACGCTTCAGAAGTTTCGGATCGCGCGTGACAATTCGCCCCTGAGTCAGCGCTGAATGCAAATAGATGACATGCGGCATGACCGTTGCGCCGAGAATCCCGGAAGCCAGCAGAATGCTCTCTGTCCCGCTGAATTGCGGAACAACCGCATGATAGGCGATAGCGCCCCAATCGGGACGGGCCAGAATAGTCTCAACCAGATAACAGATTGCAATAACTCCCACGAGAGTGGTGATGACCGCTTCCAGCGGCCGAAACCCGTATCGCTCCAGACTCAGAATTATCATCGTGGCTATGGCCGTAAGAATGGCCCCCCAGAAAAGGGGAATGCCAAAAAGAAGCTGGAAACCAAGGGCCGCCCCCAGAAACTCCGCCAGGTCGGTCGCCATGGCAACAATCTCGGCCAGAACCCACATCCCCAGGACGACCGGACGGGAAAACTGCTCGCGGCAGTGCTCGGCCAGATTCAGCCCGGTGGCAATACCGAGTTTGGCCGAAAGGGTCTGAATGAGCATTGCCATCAGATTGCTGGCCACAATCACCCAGAGAAGCATGTATCCGAGTCTGGCGCCGCCCTGAATATTGGTGGCGAAATTCCCCGGGTCCATATAGGCCACACTGGCAACAAAAGCCGGGCCCATGAAGGGGAGAAGACGGCGCAAGAATCCTTTTTTGGATTCGCCGTCGAGAATCGCCGTGGCGGCGCGCACGGTGGCGGCATCTTTTGTCAAAACCGGCTCCTGATCGGGAGACTCATCCGGCTTCATTAATTCGCTCCATGCATATCTGCGAAATTCCTTAAAATCAGATCAACATTATTATACGAAGGCAATTCTGTTTTCTCAAGAGTAAACTTACCCATAAAGAAAGGGACCGATCCGATGATCGATCCCTTCAGTAATCCGAATCCTTAAGACCATGCAGGGCCTGAGACAGTTTATCGCTATTTCAGAAGCAGCATCTTGCGATTCTCGGAAAAAGCGCCGGCGGTCATCTTATAGAAATATACGCCGGTGGCTGCCGCTTTGCCGTGACTATCGTTACCATCCCACAAAACGCTGTGATACCCGGCCTCGAGTTCGCCGTCAATCAAAGTTTTCACTTTCTGGCCAAGGAGATTAAAAACCTCCAGTCTGACCTTACCGCTTTTCGGCAGAGCGAATCTGATACTTGTCGACGGGTTGAACGGATTGGGGAAATTCTGGAAAAGGGCATAATTATAAGGAATCAAAATAGAGTCCTCTTCGTCGAGATATTTCTCCGTTCCAACCAGCAACCGGCCCGACTTTACTCCATCGGGGATGCCTATCGCGTCACCCTCGGTCAATTTATATTTGGCTCCGTTGTCCAAAACCAGCCATGCCTCCATACCTTCCGGAATCTGTCCTAGTCCGCCGGGGGTCAGGACACGCCCCGGCATCGGCAGCATGGTAATATCCCAGGTCGCGCCGTCACTGAACGGGGCGCGATAATCAGCACGGTGCAAACCTTTATCGCCGTCCGGGAGGCGGAAGGCAAGCATCGGACCTTCAGGCGCAGGCGGCGGTTCGGAATAATCATATACGTCTGGCCCCGTTGAGGCATCACCTCTTACTCCGGCAAAATTGCAGTCATCCAGACGATCCCCGACAGCCAACTGCAACTGGATATCCCATGCCCCGGCGGTTCCCCCGGCCGATGGCATGCCCGCAAATAGTTTGTCAATCAGAGTAATACCGCTTACGCGATATGGGAATAGAATTTTGATGTTGCGTTTGTTGATTTTCACGAAAAACCCATCCCATGCCGGAATTGTGGCGACATTACTATAAGCCGTTCCCGAATACCAGTATGCGAAATCATCAAGAACTGATGCGGGATGGCCATCCTGCAGAACATCATTATCCTTAAACCGTACATCTGCCCAACTGATATTGAATGGAAAAGGATTGGCCACAAGGTTCCAGCCGGAGTCTACCGCCACTTCGTAGCAGCCGATTCCACCGGGGATAGGAAGAGACGTATTCGGCCGCATAG
Source organism: Candidatus Zixiibacteriota bacterium (assembly GCA_026397505.1). Taxonomy (NCBI): domain Bacteria; kingdom Pseudomonadati; phylum Candidatus Zixiibacteriota; species Candidatus Zixiibacteriota bacterium. Next base: position 17,544 of record JAPLUR010000047.1, on the reverse strand, counting down.
AGAATCCGGCGGCGCCGTATTTCTTACCGCCCCGGGCAATCAGCCAGTATCCCCGGGTGGGAGTGACAATAGATGCATCGGGATACTCCAGATATGTCCCGGTCGTATTGTCATAGTTGGCCAGCCGCCATTGTTTCTTGTCGGCGGCGCCGAGATCATCGAGGAAAACATCATCAACCGACTGCCGCGTTGAAAAGCCGATCGGAACCCCGATAATTCGATATTGGGCGTTCGGCATAGCGGTCGGCCTTTTTCCCACGGTATTATCAAACCGGGTGATAAAGACATATGGGGCTATTGGATGTCGGAGCGACACCATAATAGAATTGCGCGTCAGTTCGAAATAGTACTCCAGACCGCGGATAGTAAGAGAGTTGGCCGGCAGGATGTAAAGCATGGTGTCCCCGGTACCTGCTGTCATACCGGCGCTGGAATAAGACTCATCACCGCCCAGACGATAATAAAATACGCCCGCGACTGCACCGGTACCACCGCTGTAAGCTACTTTCAAAGTCCGAGCGGCAATGTTAACGGTTTCCTCATCACTGCCTGTGTACATGGCCGAAAAGGAGGCCGCGCCACGGTATGCGGCGCCGAGAATTCCTCCCACAATCGTATAATTACTCGAACCGGAGCCGCCCGAGGCACTTAATGGGACATCGCCGGTTACATTATACCCGCTGCTGCCGGCACTGCCGCCACCACCCACCGGCCCGCCAACCTGCAATATATAATTGGCGCTAGTCTGTGCCCATACACTGCCGGAAAGAAAGAGCAGGCAGAGCACCAGCGCCATGGCTTTATTTGGCACTTTCATTGGACCTTCCCTTCTTTCAGGTTACTCGGTGGAACCGTCAGAGTTTCCTGGTTTCAAGGGTGCCGGTGAATTTGTGCTGGCAACACTGCCATAAGCAGAAGGATAATATGTCGCCACGATATGAATCCGACCGGTTGAGCCACTGGCCACATATCCCGCACCTGAAAAAGCATCTGCATTAAGATAGTACTTATAAGAACCTGCCGAAACAACGCTTGTCATTAATAGTGTGAAGGGCACGTTATAGGTTCCTGTCGCAGAACCAGTAGGTATTTCATATAAGACGAAATTTGTGTAATCCATGGATGCCCGAGTAGTTGACAGGCAAACACGAAGTGCAAACGCGCCGGCGTTCAATGTATGATAGGTTTGGAGAAACCCCGCTGCTTCTATCACAAGGTAGCCGCCTGATGGACAGGTGATTGACACCGAATCCACGGCTGCTACAGTACCTGTCAGCGAGTTATCGGTGCCATCATAAATGCTACTAATACCCGCTTCGTCGCCAATATCACCATGGTCGAGTGAGCTATTAGCCACTTTGGCCCCCGTTATAGCATTGTCTGCAATATCGATTGTGCCGATGCTGAGATCGGCGATTTTGGCGCTGGTTACCGTGCCATCCGCAATCTTGGCGGTCGTGATCGATCCATCAGCCACTTTGGCACTATTTATGGCATTGTCGGCAATGTCGATGGTGGCAACACTCAAGTCGGCTATTTTGGCGCTGTTTATGGCTCCATCCGCAATCTTCCCCGACGTTACGGCGCCGTCGAGTATCTTTAATGTGGTCACCGCATAGTTGGCGATCTTGGACTCGATCACCGAACCGGTCCCCAATTTGGTGTCGAGCACCGCTCCATTGGCGATCTTAGCGGTCGTGACCGTTCCATCACCAATATTTGCGTTCAGCGAATACGGCCCGGAGGTCAAAACCTGGCGCGGGTTCATTTCGGTGTCGGCACCGACTTTTATGCCCAGATATTTCTTGGTGCCGTCAAAAAGATTGGCCGGCAGGGGTGTCACAAGTCCCAGTTCAACGGTAAACACCCCTTGAACATCAGGAGCAACATCAGCTATGGTCTCGGTCCAGACCGGGGTGTCAGCGCCTATGGTTGCATAAATTGAAAACACAACCGATGTGGCCGTGGAAATCGGCGCCCCAGCGGCATCGGTTAATCTTCCCTGATACATGATCGTATTCGGCACCTGTGCGGCGGCGTTAAAACTCAAAGCAAACACGATAGCCAGCATGGCCGCCAAAACCATAAAGAATTTTCTGTTCATTCTTGTACTCCTTTTCCTTGGGGGATATGGCATATTTCGTTGATATCTGTCCGATTTCATTTCGCCTTCTCCAATCACCTTTTTGAGGGCGGATTTGGAAACGTCGGCAGCGTGTCCAAAGGCTTAGTAGTTTCGCCGCCGCCTCCTGCGAGAAGAACAACGGCCCCGGCAACTACACCGATACCCAGCCCAATGGCCCACCATTGCTTATACCACGCTTTACCGCCGGTCTTGGCTGCTTTGGTTTCGGCGATAACAGGCGGCGCCGGCTTGGCTTTGGTTGTATCCTCGGCCGGCTTTTCCGGCTCGGTGGTCGTGGGCGGAGTTGCAATCGCTTCAGTATCTACCTCAAGCTGGGCCTCTTTCATCATCTCCACAAACTCGGGCGACTTGATATCCAACTCACCCCGCCACTCGCGGTAAGCCTTGAAAGCCGCCTTAAACTGCTGCATGACCATACTGCGCTTTTCCGAGTCGTCCTTGAGCATGGCGTAGTAAACCGCGGCCAGAAGAATATGCGCATTCGATTTGTCTTCCAGGCTCAGTTCCGGGAGTCCGAGCAGGTCATTCAACTCCGCCTCAGCGCACCTATAGTTGAGGCCTTTGAAATTCTTGCGTGCGTGCTCCAGCGTTGGCGTTTTACTGTCATAGCCGCAATTGGGCGTCTGGGCGAAGCCCCACATGGGGAAAAACACCATCTGAAGGTAAGCCAGAAGGAGCATCAACGCGGTCGTGCGAAGATAGCGAATCCTGATTTGCATTAAACCTCCTGAGATAAGATTCAATTAACGATTTGACCAGAATAAAAGCATATCTATTGATTCAATGTCGCGCCAATCGCCGGCGCCGAAATTTACTGTGCTGCCGGTCCCTTTCCAGCGCACCTGCGGCCCGTCGCCGTATGGAAAGGTGACTATGGAATCTATTCGAGGCGCGGTTCCCCCGCGGGAAGGTAAGATATCAAACCGGAACTGCCAGGTGCCGGCAATTTTGCGGAAGTCCAGAATCGGCAGTTCCTCGTTTTTGTACTGATACTTCTTGCCATTGAAGGACACCTGCAGGATATTGTCGGCCAGTTCCGAAGGTGAAATGCCGACGCGGAAATTGACGCTGGGGGCTCCGGTATAGCGGGCGGTCAGATTGTACTCGGCGCTGCGGTCAACGGTAACATCAATAGTATCAATCACGATTGGGAAGTCAGCGTGAATAATTTTCACTTCATGTTTTCCTGCGGTCAGCTCAAGACGCCGATCGGGACTGCGTTCCTTGCCGTCCACAAAAAGCGAAACATTATATTGTGGATTTACATGCACAAGCAGAGAGGGAAGCTGGGGAACCGGTGGTGTTTCAGTTTTGGCCGCCTCCTGCTTTTCAACCGGAACGGCTTTCTCCTCCGCTGTCTTGGTGGTTGTCGCGGGAGGCGTCTCAGTCTTCTTTGCCGGGGTCGTGATTTCCTGTTTCTGTTTTTCTTCCGGCGGCGGAATTTTGGGAGCCTCTTTAGTCTTTTCCTGGGCGGTTGTCTGGGAAACCTGCGGCTCCGTACCGCTGCCGGTAAACATCTGTTTGGCGACAAAGGCCGCCACCGCGATCAGCAAGATCACCCCAACTATGGCCAGATAGCGCGGCTTGGAGGCATGGGCATAGACCTGTTCCAGACTGCGAAACTCTTCGGCCATCTGGGCCGCGGTCTGGTACCTTTCGGCCGGGTCGGGATGAGTTGCTTTGCGGAGAATGCGTCGCAATTGCGGCGAGAGCTTTTTTATCGCGGGGCCTCCCCATTCCTGAAAGTTGGGATTGCTTGGATTGCGATACGGCATCTCGTTGGTCGCAAAATTGAACAGAGTCACACCCATCTCATATATGTCGCTCAGAAATGGATTATAGTCCTGATCCCCGCGTTGTCTTTCCGGTGCCGCGAAGAGAGGTGTCAGCGCCACATATGCCGTTTTCGTCGCCGAGCCGCCCATCTCTTTGGCAATACCGAAATCGATCAGAAAAATATGCTCATTTTTGTCGATCAGAATATTCCCCGGTTTAAGGTCGCGATGCGCAATCTTCTTATCATGGGCATACGCCAGAGCATCGGTCATGGTGCGCGCCACCCGCAGATAGAGATCCTTCCGCAGGGGGCCTGATTCCTTAAGCGTTTTCCCCCCGTCACGGCCATCGATAAAGGGGACAATCAAAGCCCCTTCCTCTGGAAGATAATCGATCACGCGGAGAATATTGGGATGGTCCAGAAGGCAGAGAATTTTGGCTTCCTTGGCGAATTTATCCCGTGATTGTACTCTCTTAAAGAATTTTATGACCAGACGCTGTTCGGGGAGATTGGCATTGAATCCCTCATAAACCTCACCAAACCCTCCGCCGCCGATATAAGCGCGGATTTTGTATTTACCCCCGATTACCCAGCCGAGAATCCCAAGAGGGTCATTGCTTCCCTCGGGCTGGGAGGTCTCTCGAAAAGAATCTCCGGTATTGTCAGGCATATGGGGCTCCAGGAATGTGGTCCCGGAAAGCGGGACTATTTATGTCGCAAAGATCGTGCATAGAAACTGAGAAAATCGTATAAGTCCTATTCCCAACAAGGTCTTATCCAAGTTACATCTTTAATTGAATAAATCGCAAGTACTTTTTATGAGGTCATGGGAAAATATTTCTCTGCGGGAATGGTCTGAAAGAAAAACTTGATTATAGATTGAAAAAAATCTATGCTTGATTTTGAAAGCCTGCTATTTGAAAGGAGATGTAATGAAAAACATCCACTGGTTGCTGGCCGCATTGCTTTTTGCCGGCTGCGTTTTTACGGCGCAGGCCGATGTCGTAATTAAAAAGAAATCAACTTTTGGCGGCGTGATGGGTTTCGGGGCTTTTGAGGCCACCGAAACCGAATATCTCAAGGCCGACCGTTGCAGTGTCGAACGCGTTAAGGCGAAAGGGAAGGGAAAGGAAGAAATCCAGATAACCCGCCTTGATAAGGAATTGCTCTGGGACATTAATCCGGACAAGAGGACTTATAAGGAAACCCCGCTGGCTTCTTTAAAAGAGTTGATGGCTCAGTCAAAAGAGTCTCAGGAAGAGTATGGGGGGCGGGAAGAGGATTACAGCGATACTACCTACGAATGGACGGTCAATATTCTGACCCCGGATGGGACCAAGGATGTCAATGGCTTCGGCTGCCGGAATGTGATCGGGAAAGCAATTGGCGTGAACAAGAAAGACTCGACCGATAAGATCCGAATCACCTATGATTTCTGGCTGGCCAAGGATGTCCCCGGGATGGCGGAGATGGAGGAATTCTACCGCAATTATGCCAAAGTCCTCGGCATCGATGAATACCAGGCACAGCAGGGAATGTCCCAGATGACCGGCAAATATGCGACCCATTTCGGGGAAATGTCACAGAAAATCAAAGAGGCTGGCGGATTTCCTATTAAGGTTTCATTCCTGGTCGAAAAATCTGGTGGAGAAGGGAGTGGTGAGGGGGGCGAGGAGGCAGCCAAGGTAATGGGAAAAATCGGCGGCCTGTTCGGGAAAAAACAGGCTCCCAAGTCGGCCGACGGCATGACCACCATTATGTCGTTCGGGACCGAAGTATTGGGAGTCGAAGCCGCCACCATTGATGCCGCTAAATTTGAGGTACCGACCGACTACAAGAAAAAGTGAATTTATTCGGGCAGCAGATCGGTCTGGGATAAAGGAATCATTTTCGATCCCATATTGGGGAAATAAATCCCCAATTCGGCCGCCCGAATAACCGGAAATTATGGTTGACTTGGGCTGTAACGGATTGATATATTTCTTTTGATAATTTCAAATTCGAATCTGGTAAGGGATTAATGGGTCGACTTATTGCTCATGCAGGATTCGGGGTGTTGCCAGATGACCCAATACTATATTCTTTCATGGAACGCTTGAAGCCCAACTGAAGTAAAGGAAATATTCGTGCCGATAAAATTCACTAAAGCAGCCGACTCTGAGCATAAAGAGAAATTGACGTCATCGCTGATTGCGGCCGCCTGGCGGACCGGCGCCGCCTATGCCGGCGAAAAAGCCCCTTTTGAAGTCCTGACCGCTTTTGTCGGCGAGGGAGCCGATATTTCTATCACCGGCAAGAGCGACAACGGGAAAAGCCTGGGTAAAATCAAAGATAAAATCAAGAATAATAAATTCATCGGTGAATTTGATATCCCCGATGATATCAAGCTTGATGATTTTGTCTTTTTCGAGGTCGATCTATCCAAGAATGGGGTGAAGGGTGATTCCAATCGAATACCGGTTCGCCCGGCGATTAAAGTCACTAACATGAAATGGAGCGCCAAGGAGGCACGAAGAGGAGATACCCTGACTCTCTCGGCCGACATCGACCAGGTTAAAGACGGCACCGAAGTCATGCTCACCGTCTATGAATATGACCGGGATAGCATTCATGACAAAATCGTCGAATTGCCGACCGCGGTTCAGAATAAAAAGATTGAACTCCTCTGGGAATATGAATATCACGAAGATACCGACCAGATACCGACCGACGAAAAAATGAAGAAATATGGCAAGAACTATAACCCCCCGGAATACTTTTTTACAATTAAGGTGGAAGGGAAGGAATTCGGCACCAAACAGGAGTCAGGGATTTTGACTTTCAAGGACTGGCTGGAAATTCGGGTGGTTGACAAGGTGGGGCGTCCCCTGCCCGACCGGGATTGCACGATCACGCTCCCTGACGGCACTCAGAAGAAGGGGAAAACCGACGCCAACGGGTATGTTCGGGTGACCGATGTTCCGCCCGGCGAATGCAAGGTGGAATTTTCAGAGCCTCAGCAACAACAACAGCAGAGCCAACAGACAGGTAGCAATTAGGGAAATTATGGCTGAAGGAATCTCGGCGGTTAGCGGCAATAAACTGAAGATTGTGAGCGACTGCGCTCTTCTGGACAAATGCCCAATCCAGAAAGCGATCAAGTTTAAGGAGCTTTATTTCCAAGCGCTGGGTGACCTTGACGAGGCGAATCTGGCTCATGCCGAATATCTCCGCATGGCCTACTTTGTGGCGCAGGTTGCCGATAATGCCGATCAATCCAAGGCTTTTCAGGGTAAGGTCTGGAAGGAGATGCGTCCCAAGAAGGGCGTTGATACGGCCATGACTGCCGAGGATACGGCAATTTATGAGGAGATTGTATGGCGGCAGAAATTCATGGAGATGAAGAAACAGCAGGCAGGCGATGCCGCCCAGCGGCTGATTGATTTCATTACAGACCAAAGCTTTGAAACCCATATGGTTCAATTTCACAGTAACTGCCAGATCAGCCTGGAAACCGCCAAGCAGTATTATGATGTTGATCACCTTCCTCCTCAAAGCAGTCCCGATCAGCCTATTCTGCGCGAAATTGACCATTACCTTGCCCTGTTGACCGAACGTCTGGTTGTTACCGAACAAGGTCAAAGTTTCCTCAAGAACCTTTTTGACGAGGATTGGGTCAAGAGCCATGTCGCATTCTCGGACGTATGGGATTATGCCGGTAAAGTGAATTCGATTCTGGAACCGGTTGGGAAATTCGTTTACAATGCTTTTCCTATCCTCAATATTCAAATTAAGAAAGTGATTGCCAATCGATCCGTGCAGTCAATTCCCGATGTAATTAATAGCTCCGAACTTTCAAAGTCGATCAAGTTTCTAGAAAAGAAGCTCAAAATTGATATTCCTGATTACTTTGAGAAGCGAGCCGAATACTTCGCTACCAAGGGCGAAGCGATGATGAATCGTCTTCGGACGACCCACGAATTCGATGAAATTCTAAATGAATTTACAACTCTGGGCAGTCCCCGGTACGATCCGGCCTTCAAAGCGGAGCTGGACAAGATTAAAGGCAAAGAGGCGCTGGATAATGCCTGGATCGGGCTTTCCATCGATATGGGCGCCTTTCTCATTTCATTGGTAAAAATACTCGCTGATTTGCGCAATGCGGAAGGGAAGGATTACCTGAATGCATACGGCAATCTGATGGGTTTGGCCAAGACCATAACTGACAACGTAGCCACTCAGGCTGAATACAGCAATAAGCCATTGCGGGCCGCGGCGGCAAAGAAACTTGCGATTGGATTGGGCGTTGCAGCCGGCATTGCAACCATAATCCTGCAGTTCCTTGAAGTCTACGAAGGAATAAAAAGCCGCGATTGGGATGTAATGGGTCTTAATGTTGTCGGCATTGCAATAACCGGCTTTGGTATTTATGGAATAATAATGGATATTTCGTGGATAAGTGGCTTCGCTGCGGTTCTCACATTCGCTCTGGCAATCGTGATGGCCGCTGTGTTGGATTCTAAATTGATTGATTATCTCGAGGATACCTATTGGGGCGAGGACGGAGTCATTGCCATCAAGGACACTGTTTCGGAGTATTTTAAGAAGATGTTCACTCTGGAACTTTCATTCAATAGAAATGATTTTGACGCCAACAATTCCTGTCTTCGAGCCGAGTGCTGGACCGTTGCCGAGGGTTCACCGGTTTTTGTGGAAATCCTCGAGGAAGATAATAGCAACAACTCGCTCCAGGTGCAGGCCATTTACCCCAATCTCACTTCAGTGGCCAAAAAAGGAAGGGTGGTCAAGAATCTTCCTCTTCTTCAACCGCCCAATGTCGAAATCTATGACCCGTGGGATATTTGGCCTGGAATCGCCCGCGACGATCGTGCTCGCTATACTATTAAAGTTGGAATTGACCCCAGCGATGACATTACTATGAAAATCGACGATATGTCCCTCAACAAAACAATCTCCGGTGTGACATTTCCTGCTAAGCAGGTACCGATCCTGCTCAAGGAAATCGCTGTCAGCGCCGGCAATCTCGGGCGCCCCTATGGCAATCAAGTTTCGTTCATCGGGCCGAGCGCCACCCGGGGAGATTTCTATGCCGCCTATCCAGCTTCCGGGCTAATGTATATCAATGTCTACACCAAATATGGAAGCGCGGGGAAATTGAGAGTCGAGGTCTTTGATGTCGGCTTTTTCACAAACGATTTGATCAGCGACAACAATAATCTTCCGATAACCGCGCGCAATTTGAACGTCGACGGAACGATTCTCGATGAAACTAAGGTCAATTTCATGATCAAACCGCCCCCGCCAGATGATTATTATACAATAAAATGCCGGATCACTCTGTTTGATTCGGGCGGCAAGGAATTGTATAAGACAGAGTATAGCTCGGTAAGAATCGCCACTCAGGAATATATAGATAAATTGAAAGCGAACACGTGATGATTTCACATTGGGTATCGCTTCCTTCCGGCGCCGCTGCTTTACAGAATCGGCATCGGAAAACAAACTTCTTGACAACAAATGGATTTGGATATAATATTTTGGCATATCGCAACTTAGCCATAACAGGTTGTATCAGTAATTGAAGATTCATGTAACCTTTTTGAGGGATATATAGGCTCCTATGGATATCGCCAACTACTCGTCGGATTCAAGAGCTGTTATCAAGAGTGCCCGTGAGGTTGCCGCCGCTTTCCGTCATCCCGAAATCGAAATTGAGCATCTTCTCATCGCCGCCATCAGGCATGAGAGCTCCGGGGTGGAAACAATCCTTAATCAGTTGGGAAAGAACCGGGCATATCTAGAAGCAATGGTGGAAGAGTTTATCAAGGAACAGCCGCGGAAAAGCACGGCCAGAGATAGTCTGACCATCGCCCCGGCCGTCCAGGATACTCTTGCTCAGGCGCTCGAGGAAAAAGCCAAGCTATATGATGCTCTGGTGGAACCGGAACATATTTTTATTGCCATTCTTGACCCCCGGTCGAAATTGTCGCCATATCTCCGGGATAAAATCGATATCAGTAAAGAGGTTATTTATAAGGCGATCGCCGACAGCAAATCCATACAGGAAATTGCCACTACCACCGGGCCGTCTGGGGTATCGGGGGAAGCCGAGGGTAAAAGGGAAGTTGCCGGGACGCTTCGCTATTGCATTGATATGACCAATCAGGCGGCCGCCGGGGAATTCGATCCCCTGATCGGTCGCGAGAAAGAAGTTCAGCAGCTTATTCAGATACTGCTTCGCCGCCGCAAAAACAGCCCCGTTTTGGTTGGCGGCGCCGGAGTAGGCAAGAGCGCCATAGTCGAAGGGTTCGCCCAGGCGATAATTGCTGGAAAAGTCCCCAAAACCCTTTTGGGCGTCAAGGTTATGTCACTCGATATGGGTTCTCTGGTGGCCGGCGCCAAATATAAAGGCGAATTCGAAGAACGGTTCAAGGCTCTGGTCAGCGAGGTGGTTAAATCGGGCGGAAAGACCATCCTTTTCATCGATGAAATCCATACTATTGCCTCGGGTGGATCCGGGGGCGGCATGGATGCCGCCAATCTCATCAAACCGGCTCTCGCCCGCGGCCAGATTCGTCTCATCGGCGCCACAACCGAAGAGGAATACATTAGGCATCTTGAGAAAGACAAAGCCCTCGATCGCCGCTTTGAGAAGGTCAAAGTAGCCCCGCCCAATTTTGATGAAGCGGTTCGCATTGTCAAGGGCGTCATCCCCAAGTATGCCGAGCATCACAAGATAACCTATACCGATGAGGCAGTAGTGGCCTCGGTCAAGTATGCTCAGAGATATTTGAGTGAGCGAAATCTCCCCGATGTGGCCATCGATATTGTTGATGAAGCCGCCTCGGAATTCAGCGTCAAAGAAGAGTTTGCCAGGGTCAAGATTCCGGCATTGGCCGCACAGATTGAGGAAGTCCAGAAATTGATTCAGGCCTGCGAAGGTAAAGATCCTGATAAAGACAAGGAAGATTTTGACAAACTCCAGATCGCCTATGATGATTTCACGCGCAATATTGAAAGCCTTAAGGGTCACTGGGGGCAGCGGGTTGAATCTCTGACAGGAGCCAAAAAATGATTACCAAGAAGATAAATCTGGCGGAGATCAAGAAGGATTTAGCCGACAAAACCCAAATGTTCAATGACCTTAAAGCAGTTGTTGATACCCTTGAACACAAGATATTTGATGCCGATATTGCCGCCGTCGTAGCGCGCCGGACTGGAATTCCGCTCTCCAAGATGATGACGGCCGAAAAGGACCGTCTCATCAATATGGAAGCTTACCTTTCGGCCAAAATTATCGGTCAGGATAAGGCGATTTCGGCTATCGCCAATGCGGTTCGTAAAGCGCGAGCCGGTCTGAAACTGCCCAACCGTCCCATGGGGTCTTTCCTTTTCCTCGGCCCCACCGGTACCGGCAAAACCTATTTGCCCAAGCTCCTGGCGGAATTTCTGTTTGATGACAAAAACGCCATGGTAAGGCTCGATATGTCGGAGTTCATGGAATCGCACTCGGTGGCCAAGATGATCGGCGCCCCTCCGGGATATGTCGGTTATGAAGCCGGTGGGGTTCTCACCGAAGCGGTTCGCCGTAAACCTTTTTCCATAGTCCTCTTTGATGAGACCGAAAAGGCACACCCCGATGTTTTCAATGTCCTGCTGCAGCTTCTGGATGACGGTCGTCTGACCGACGGGCAGGGGAGAACGGTCGATTTTTCCAATACTATGGTTGTGCTCACCTCCAATTATGCCGCCGACAAAATCCTGGAAGCCGACCGTGAAGGACGAGAGGTCAATTTGGATGAGGTGCGATCTTTCCTATTCAAGAAATTCCGTCCGGAGTTTCTCAATCGTCTCAATGATATCATTATCTATCATTCCTTTTCCCAGGAGCAGATCGAGGTTATCGCCGGGCTGGAATTCCAAACCCTGTGCGGTCTGCTGAAGGACCTGGATATTAAAGCGACACTCAGCCCCGAAGCCAGGCATAAGCTGGCCGTCGATGGCTATACTTTCGAGCTGGGCGCCCGCCCCATTCAGAGAATTATTGAAAAGGAAATAATTAACCGCCTGTCGGTTGATATTATCACGGGAATAATCGCCCCCGGCGATCAGGTTATGATTGATGTCAAAGATGATGCTTATGTCTTTAGCCTAGCAGAGAAATCCAATAATTAATTTATAACACGGAGGAATAAATGGCCAAATTCATTCTCGGCGCGACCGAAAAAATCCAGAAGGATGATTCCATTCCGGTCGAACTGCTTCCTTCCAATAAGATCCTCTATGCCGCCCGGCTCAACAGCGAAGAGGAACCCGATGTGACGCCGACGCGGTGCAACAATCTCAAGGAAGTATTCGAGAAGTTCCGCCCCTCTTTCTCGGCGGAACTGGAATCGACCGACGGGCAGCAGGTGAACGCCAACTTCGAGGTCAAATCAATGAAGGATTTCACCTCCAAGGAGTTGATTGAGAAGAATGACTATCTCCAGCAGGTCTACTACGGCAAGGAGATGCTGTCCGATCTGGAAAAGCAGTTGAAGAAAAACAACGCCCTTAAGAAGACTCTGGAAGACAAGGAAAAGAAAGAGGCTTTGTTAAAAGTGGCGAAATATTACATTGACCTACTGAGCGAATAGGAAAGAGGTGAACATAAATGGCTGATGAAGAAAAAAGAGAAATGAAACCGCAGGAGGCCGAAGCAATGGCCGCCGCCCCGAAAGAGGCCGTGGAAAAAGTCTCCGATGAAGAGTTCGCCTCGATTATGGGTGATGCCTTTGCCGATTTCAGCAAACTGGCCAACCTTCTACCGTCATTCAAGACCGCCGATGGTGACCTCGTGCGCGGCGTTGAATGGCTTGACCCCAAGAAAGATTTCCAGAGAAAAGACTTCCTGAGCAAACCCGACTTTGCCAAACAGCGGAAACTTCTCGTGCATCGTCTCAAAATCTGGATGGATTTCCTTTCCCGGAGCGGCAGTTTGGATGATATCCGCAAAAACCTCAATGAGGAAGCGGCCAAACTGGAGACCAACCTGGAAAAGAATATGCGCAAAGTGCATAAAGCTTCCCGGGAAATGGAGACCACCTATCGGGCGGTCGACAAATTCTTTGCCAATGCTCAGCAGGAACCGGACGAGAAGGTAAATGCCTATTTTGCCAACATCAGCGCCGAAGAGCTTACCAATCCCAATGATAAGGAGAAATTCGAAAATCTTACCAAGGCGATTGCGGAGCTTTATCGCGAATGGAGCATCAAGGAATGTTTTGCCATGTGCGTTGTCCCCGGTTATCTGGGAAGCGTCGAGAATATCGATACCTTTGGTCGTCAGCTCGGATTCCCCAACAAAGTGCATATTTTGACCGACCTGCCGAATTTTGAGAAATTCGAAGAGGTCATGGATATGCTGGAGGATCCCAGCTATGCCAACCTTATGGGCATCGACAATTACAAGCAGTATGTTTCGGTTTTCGCCAACTACCTGATGGCCCGCAATGCCAACCAGTATGAGGATGAGGATATGTGGACTCCTCCCTCGGCGGCCGTGGCGGGAAAAATGTATCAGGGTGATACAATCGTCGGCATGCAGCAGCCGATGGCCGGTTTTAAGTACGGCAAAATCAGCGATGCCAAATACCTGCGATTCAAAGCCAACCAGCCGGACGCCAGCAAGATTAACGAAAAGGGCGTCAATCCCCTGGTCAGTTTCGAGGGGACGGCGGTCGCCATGGGTGCCGCGACCCTCTTTTCAAAGGAAACATTTAATGTCTATTCCATCCGGCGTACCTATGACTACGTTTACAAGACCATGCGCAACTATCTCAACAAACAAACCTTTACCGTCATCGATCAGAAATTTATCGATGCCATGCGGAAAGATATCGATAAATTCATGAAGGCGATTACCGGCGGCGATAATATCCTTCAGGATTATAATGTCGTCATCTTCGCTGACGATGAGATGCGCAGGCGCCAGGAAATTGATGTTAAAGTCAGCCTCAACCCGAAATACCCGGCGCGAACCTTCAATATCGAGTTTGTCGCCTGGAATCAGGACAATCAAACGAATGTCAAAGATAAATAGGAGATCATTGCCTAAGTTTGAAAGGAGGCGAGTCCGGGAAAAGCATTTGGATTTTCGTATTGGCAGATGGAGTGTGAATCTATAACTAATATAAAGATTAAGGAGAGATAGTATGGCACGGAGACCAATTCTCGAAATTGACGGTGTTGTTTACAAGAACGTTTATGAGATCTCTTATGAACTGTACACCGCCAAAGACGAAACCGGCCGTCCCGCCGACCGCGCCCACGCCGGCGTTATCCGGGTGACGCGCGAATCGGACGAAAAGGCCGATATTGCCCGCTGGGCAATGGATTCGAGCAAGCCGAACTGGAAAGCCGGTAAGGTCACATTCAAGAATCCCGATGATGCCACCATGAAGGAGTTGACCTGGGAAGAAGGCTTCATCACCCGCTATGAGGAGCATATCCCTCATGTCAAGCATCAGCCGGATGATCAGGTATATGAATACTTTGAAATCTCCTGCCACAAGCTGATAATCGGCGATGCCGAGATAGATAATCGCTGGCAGGAATAACCATTCTTGTTTTGCCGGGCGGGAAGCCTTATATTTCCGCCCGGTAAACACATTATAGCGAGGCGATATGTCCGGAGTTCAAACAGAAGCTGCCTGTACCATCCGCGTGGATAATAAAAAAATAGAATTTGATATTTCCTCGGTTACTCTCGCCCAATATATCGATTATCATCATAGTGTTGAAGTCAGGCTGAGGCAGGTGGGGAAAGCCTCCGGCAGCAAAGATATTGACGATCCTGCCAAATATACCGGCTTTTTGGGCAAATCCATTGCGGTCAATATCAAGGTGACCAGCGGCGTGGTCGATGCTTCCCGCGAACTGGAATTCATCGGCATTGTAACCGATGTTGGTCTGGAAAGCAGTATCGACGGACTCAATACGGCCATTATCAAAGGATATGGCCCGACCATTGCTCTCGACGGAGCCAGGAAATATGCCTTTTTCGAAAACCAGAGCGCCAGCGAAATAATCGGCGCCATTGTGCGCAATTATCCTATCACCGTGGGAAATATCGAGTCAACCAAAGGGACGATGAAATTCACCGTTCAGTACCATGAAACCGACTACGCCTTTATCACCCGACTGGCTTTGGAAGCGGGGAAATACGCTTTCTACAACGGCAAGGAATTTCGGCTGGTCAAGGCCAGCGGCGCAGATATTGAAGAACTGGTCTGGAGAGAAACCCTCGGGTCATTTAGCTATAATCTGGGAACGGGTGTTACCGACTATCATGCCGATGTCTATAATTACGAGCAAAGCAATACACTTACTCAGGATACGAAATCGCTTCCAGCGCAGTCGGCGCTGGGGAATCTGTCCAAGCTTTCGCCCGATGCCTCCAAGAATATCTATTCCGAATCCAGTTACAGTTTGAGGGCCAAACATGTCCCTGATGCGCAATCGCTCGATGACATCCTGCAGAATGAGAAAAGCGGCTCTCTGGGGCGAATGATCTTGTGCCGGGGCGATTCGATTGTACCCAAGATAATGGTTGGTCGCTGTGTCAAGATCAGAGGAATGGACAAGCTGGATGGCTCCTATTGGGTCACCGGTGTTGTTCACAATTTTGACGAAAGCGGCAAATATGCCAATTATTTCGAATGTCTTCCCTTGGATATCGCCGCCCCACGGACGCTCCTGGAGCCAAAACAGATAACAGATCTTCAAAGTGCCGTGGTTGTAGACAATAACGACCCGGATAAAATGGGCCGCATCAAAGTAAAATTCCCATGGAGCGGCAATAATACTACTCTTTGGATACGCTTCATGACACTGCACGCCGGAAAAAGCCTCGGCTGGTTCTGTCTGCCGGAGATTGGCGATGAGGTCCTGGTCGGATTTGAAAGGGGAGACCCTGACCTGCCCGTCGCCCTGGGCGCCCTGACCAATAAAGACAATTCTCCGCACTCCGACACAAATAACCCCCAGAATGATGTTAAGATGCTGCTCACCAAGGGGGGAAATCAGATCTATATCATGGATGAATCCGGCAAAGAGCAGATAAAGATTGCCATGAAAGGCGGTCAGAATAGCATTGTGATGGAGCTTTCCAGCCCCCCCAAGATCAGCATTGAAAGCCAGGGAGATATCAGCCTGAAAGGGCAGAATATCACTATCGAGAGCCAGCAGAAAATGGTCTTGAAAGCGGGGACCGATCTGAATGCCGAAAGTATAAACATGGGTCTGAAAGCTTCGGCAAATTCCAATATTGAAGGAATGATGGTGAATGTAAAGGGAACACCCATCAAGTTGAATTGAACAGATAATGGACTATCTTGCTTTACCGTTTATTCTGAAAGAGGGTTATCTGGGGCGGTGCAATCTGGAGGAATCGATAACCTATTCGATCGGCCTTCTGTTGAGCACCCGGCCGGGCACCATTCCCTTTAGTCCCGAATACGGATGCAATATCTGGGACAAGGAATTTTCCGATTTGCAGACGGCCAACAAGACCGATGTCAGAGGGGGGCTCAGAAATTCCATTGACAAGTTTGAGAAGAGACTTTACAACGTATCGATCTCCTTCCTTCCGATGGATGATGGTTCTCTTCATACTCTCGGGCTGGCGGTGAAAGTCACCGGCAACTACCGCGATGGCAATGAGGAAATGAAATATGAGGCCACTTTCTATTTAGGTTAGTGCCTGCCGAAACAGGATGTAGGAATGACAACAAAGGAATCACGGACGCCGGAGAAGATTTTCTCCGATATGCATCGGGAACTGCGGGTATGGAATCCGGAAATACCGGAATCTCCGGACCGGCTGGATCCGATTCTAAAAATTCTTCTGCAAATTTACGCTCATCAGCTTTCCATTATCGACAAGCGTATCGATATGGTCTGGGAGATGGCTACCAATTCGCTGATTCGCTCGGTCTGTCCGGAAAGCAAGCGCTGGCCGGTGCCCGCCTATACGGTGATGCGCTGCAGGCCGACCGACCCGGTGGTTGATGTGGACCATCATTCAAGATTCTTCTATAAAGAAAAGAGGGAAGGCGGTCAGACTTTCTTCTTCTCGTCGCTTCGAAAGGAACGTCTGCTGACCGCCGAAGTGCGATATGTTTTCCTGACGATTGGCGACCGGGTCATGAATCTATCCCCGTCAGGAGGGGCTGGCCTGCCCTCTCAGCCGCGCTCCCAGGTCACATCACTTCCATCCGGCGGTCACGGTCACATATATATCGGCATTGATTACGCCGGGCCGGCCGGCAATTTTCACGGCGCCGCTCTTTTCATCAAAGGCATCCCGGATATACTGAAGCAATTGCGATGGGCTTATTGGCATCCCGGTTCACAAACGGGGGGCTTTTCTCAGCAGAGTGGATTCTGCCCGGGCCTGGGCGATGGAATCAGCGAGATGTTTATCATCGGCGGGCGGGCCATTGAGTGGGGTGGCATGCGTACCGGGCGCGATCTCTTCAAGGCGCTGGAGGAAAATTTTATCATTTTTTCTGAAAAGTTCACCTCTTCCTGGGAGTCAGGCCCAATCAATAAGGAATTGGCGCATGCCTGTGGCGCAAGC